>JBCCSR010000177.1:0-8160 GCA_039199865.1 Bacteroidota bacterium | reverse complement strand
TGAAAGGGCCCTCACTTCCAACAGCGATGGACAAAGTATGGAAAATGATCTACTCGACATGCGCGGTAATCTTTTGTTCAGTCAAGACAAACTAGAGGCTGCTCTGGAAAGTTTCAAACAAATCCCACGTACGGAGTGGGATAAGTACCAGTTCAATCCCTTCGTAGACCAAATCGTTGACTGCATTCATTGTCCATTACCCGATACCATCGAGTACTTCAACAAGGTAGAAATCATTGAGAAAATATTTGAACTCGAATACCAAAGCAAGGCCGACTTTCGCAATAGCGCCCGATACTTCTATCAGTTGGGAACAGCCTTCTACAATTTGAGCTATTTTGGTCATTCTTGGAATGCCTTCGATTACTTCCGTAGTGGCACCAATTGGGAACATCGCAAATTGGGCATTTTTGATCATTGGTTTTTTCCTTACGGCAATCGAGAACACCACGACTGTACCAAAGCCCTATTTTATTTTGATAAAGCCCGAGAGTTGGCCAAAGATCCAGAATTAGCTGCTCGTGCCACCTTCATGGCGGCCAAGTGCGAACAGAACAACTATTTTGTTAGTAAAGACTGTGATTATAGTTATTACAGCCGACAAATGCCACAACTCCCCTTGGGGTACCAAAAAAACTATCAACGCCTCAAAAACAACTACGCCGATACGCGCTTTTACCAAGAGGCCGTCACCAAATGCAGGTACTTCGCAGCCTTTGCCAGTAAATAAGACAGAAGCCGTAAACTTGGAATGGGCAACAGCAATCTGGTCTACAGTTCCCCTTCTTTGTTAAAGTATTCTTAAACTCTCTTTCCAGGACCAACGTCACCTAAAGAATGCAACGTCTTTAAGGATAAAGTGTCTATCCAAAGGGATACCCCAAAATAATTTTAAAACCCCTCAATCAAAAGTATAACATTATGAAAACAATCATTGGACTATGCCTTTTAGCAAGTATTAGTTTTACTTATCTAGCTTGTAGCCAAAGTGACGAAATCAGCAATAATTATGAATTGGGCGAGATGATCGAACTTAGAGTCGGAGAAAAAGCCAGCCTTGCCAACACTGATATTCTACTCAACTTTATGGACATTGCCGAAGATTCTCGCTGTCCCGACAATGACGACCCTTGCATTTGGGAAGGCAGAGCAATTGCCGCAGTTCAACTCCATTTCAATGAGGAAACGTACAATTTGAACCTCATTTCCAGAAGTGGTTTTCCCCAGAAGGCGGAACAACAGGTCAACGGACGGACTTTCCGACTCGTCAATGTTAGTCCCTATCCCTCCTCTCCTCAGGCCATTGACAAAGGGGATTATATCATTTCTTTAGTTGTGGAATAACCCTTGATCTCACCATTTTTTGCTATTTTTCCAAAATAAGGATTATTAAGCATTTAGGCAGTGGGGTATTTTTTAAATCCATTGCCTCAATAAAATGATGAGCGTATGATTTTTCCAATTGGTGATGATCAAGTAGAAGGCGGGCATTTTCCCTTATTCAGCTATGCTTTCATCGGAATCAATGTACTGGCGTTTCTATATCAGCTGAGCTTTCCGGATGCACTAGTTTGTCAATACGGATCCATTCCGAACAATATTTTGGCGGGAAAAGATTACCTCACTTTATTCACCAGTATGTTCATGCATGGAGGGTGGATGCATTTGATTGGCAACATGCTCTTTCTTTGGGTCTTTGCCGACAATATTGAAGCGACCGTAGGCAGCGTCCCCTTTCTCGTTTTTTATTTTTTGGGAGGTATTGCTGCTTCAGCGGCACACATTTATTTTAGCGTAAGTACGGGTGCTGATCTGACCGCTTGTTGCCATATTTGTAATACGGTATCTCCCTGTACTACTGCCGACGCCATTTGTCCGGGATCGATTCCTACCGTAGGGGCCAGTGGAGCCATATCTGCGGTTTTGGGCGCTTATTTAGTCATGTTTCCCAAGTCAAAGGTAAGAGTCTTGGTCGTCTATTTTTTCCGTTCTTTCCATGTCCCCGCCCTTTGGTTTTTGGGCTTTTGGATTATTCAACAATTGTTTAGCGGTTTTGCAACCCTTGGCCCAGAGGCAGCAGCCAGTTCGGGAGTCGCTTGGTGGGCCCACATCGGTGGTTTCTTCTTTGGTGTCATTGCTGGTTTTTTTGCTCGATCGGGAACGGGAGGGTCAGCTTCCAAGAAACCCAAGTACAACCCTGGTGATCTTGTCTAGACGGCTAGTCCGTCTGATCTTGCCGGCCTTGCATTGATCGTAGATAGGCCATTCCCAATAGTAAAAATAGGGTATAAAAGGCAACTCCTACTGCATTCTCGATCGTGTTTTCTACCATAAAAGAGAAGAAAACCATCAAATGAAAGGAGGTGAATATGGGGTCCTGGTAATTCCTCTGGTGAAACAACGGCCAAAAGAAAGCCAGCAGGAAGACCATCAATCCCAATATTCCGGTTCCCGCATAAACACTCACCAATTGGTTGTGTGGCATTTTGACCATCATCCCTTCATGGCGCTCCCCATAAATCTCTCGGACTGCTTGCCGCAAATCCCCTGCCCCAACGCCCAAGATCGGATGCTGATTTCCTATTTCCAAACCAACCAACAAAGAGACAATTCGCTCGGAGTCAGACAAACCACTCACTCTCCCTCCTCTCCGATACATATCCAAATCGTAAAGGGAATAGTTGACTTTATTGGTAAAGCTGGGAATCGTTTTATACATGATCAATGGTAAAACCAACATCAAACTAAAAGCGCCCAAAGTCCACAGCCACTTTCCTGCCAACAACCAGTAGCGCACGCAAAGAAAAACCAACGAAAAATATAAGACAAACAAACCACTACGAACGGAAAGGATGTGGATAAAGCCAAAGAGGAGCACTGTCAATATTCCCAGCAAAGGACGTTCCCAAGCATAGCGCCAATAGTAGCCTTGCCTCCATAGATTGCCTCCAACCAAAATGGCAAAAGCCAACATCAAACTAAACCGAATGTGATTGATCGGCGTTGGTACTTGCTGCCCCTTTGAAATAGCAATATTGATGGCTTCGAAGTCCATTACGTAGTTGATGCCAACAAAAACACTGGAAACAAAGAGGAGCAAGAGGAAAAAATAGAGTACCCCAAAGTAATCTCGCTTACCAAGGCTTGGCATGCTCAAAAACGCAAACGGCAAAACCAAAAAGGGCAATTTAATGCGTAAACGTTCTAAAAGATAGTCGATATCTGTAGAATAGAGGGCAGAGCAGAGCACCAAAAAAAAGGGCACACTAATGATCAACCAAGCCTTCTCCTTGACCAGCAAAGCTAAATTTTCCTTCAAAGCTGGACGCCAGCGCAAACGGCTAACCGTTCCCTCTCTTTGCCATTCCAACAAAGCCAAAATCAAGAGTGCAATCATTGAAACTGAGGTGATGAATTCCGCAGAAATCAACAAAGAAACCATCCAAGTCAAACAAAAAAATAGCGCTTGTTGACGATAGGAATGAAAAAAAGAAGCAATCATATGACTTTTTGCTTTGGACAGGAACCTCCTGGCAAACTTTTGGGTTTAGGTGCTAAAGCACAAAAATGGCAAAAATCCCCACAAAATATTACCTTTGTGGCCTTATAAAACACCGTCTTTCCCATACAAGACTACAATACGCAGACTATGTCTTCAGAAACATTTGACAAAGTAAAGCAAATTCAAGCGGAAATTGCGCAAGCCAATCCGCAGAGCAAGGAAGAAGTCGAACAATTTCGCATTCGTTATTTGGGTTCAAAGAACATCCTCAA
The DNA here is from genome assembly GCA_039199865.1 of Bacteroidota bacterium. Taxonomy (GTDB): domain Bacteria; phylum Bacteroidota; class Bacteroidia; order Chitinophagales; family Saprospiraceae; genus JALZUU01. Next base: position 4,386 of record JBCCSR010000177.1, on the reverse strand, counting down.
ACCCTTGATGGGAGAGATTCGCAACATTCCCAATGAACAAAAGCGGGCCTATGGACAACTGGTCAATCAAATCAAACAGGGGGCAGAGCAAAAGTTTCAAACGCTCAAAAGTAGCTTGGAAGCTGCTGCCGATCAGATGGATGGTCACGAAATTGATTTGACGGCCCCCGCAGACCCCATCCGACTGGGCTCTCGACATCCGGTCTCAATTGTCATGAATCGGATCATCGAAATCTTTGCTCAGATTGGTTATACGGTAGCAGAAGATCGGGAAATCGAAGACGATTGGCACAATTTCACGGCCATGAATACACCGGAAGATCATCCGGCTCGTGATATGCAGGATACCTTTTACCTCAAAGACAGCACCACGATGCTGTTGCGTACCCATACCTCCTCGGTACAGGCCAGAACAATGACGCGGCAAAAACCACCGATTCGCATCATTGCACCGGGAAGGGTTTACCGCAACGAGACCATTTCTGCCAGAGCTCATTGCCAATTCCATCAGGTAGAAGGGCTTTACATCGATGAAAATGTTTCCTTTGCCGATATGAAGCAAACGCTTTTGTATTTTGCTCAAGAAATGTACGGACAAGATACCCGCATCCGTCTACGTCCCTCTTATTTCCCGTTTACCGAGCCCAGTGCCGAAATGGACATTTATTGGGGCTTGGAAAATGAAGTAGACCATCGCATCACCAAAGGGACTGGCTGGTTGGAAATTTTAGGCTGTGGAATGGTAGATCCAAAGGTATTGGAAAATTGTGGCATCAACAGCGAAAAATACACCGGTTTTGCCTTTGGTATGGGGGTCGAACGTCAAGCCATGTTGCGTTATCGCATCAACGACATCCGACTCTTATTCGAAAATGATGTTCGTTTTCTCAACCAATTCAAATCGGCATTATAATTCTAAATGGCGCCTCCAGTATGTGACGCCCATAGAAAACAAGACCATGCCTTGGCCACAAAATCTGTCAAAGCACCACAACTACAAAAATAATGAAACCAAGTATTCCAAAAGGAACACGCGATTTCACGCCTGAACAGGTGTTAAAGCGCAACTATATTTTTGATACGATCAAATCGGTATTCATCAAATACGGCTATCAACCGATTGAAACGCCGACCATGGAAAGTTTGTCAACGCTTACCGGAAAATATGGGGAAGAAGGAGACAAACTCTTATTCAAAGTCCTCAACAATGGTGACTATCTGATTAAAGCCGATCCCGAAGCCTTGGCACAACGCAATTCCGCAAAGCTGACATCCTCCATTTCAAAGCGAGGCCTGCGTTATGATCTAACGGTCCCCTTTGCTCGCTTTGTCGTCATGCACCAAAATGATATCACTTTTCCATTCAAACGCTACCAAATTCAGCCCGTTTGGCGAGCGGACCGTCCTCAGAAAGGCCGTTATCAAGAATTCTATCAATGTGATGTGGATGTGGTTGGCTCCAACTCTTTGATGTACGAAGCAGAGTTGGTACAAATTTACGATGAAGTCTTTGCTCAGCTAAAACTGGATGTTGAAATTAAGGTCAACAATCGAAAAGTCTTGGCGGGAATGGCAGAAGTTGCGGGCATTCCCGATCAGTTTAAAGACATGACGATTGCCATCGACAAACTCGATAAAATCGGAATGGAAGGAGTTCGCGATGAAATGAGGAAGAGCGAAATTCCCGATCCGGCAATCGACACTGTAGAAAACATGTTGGCCGTAAAATCATTGGATCAATTGCGCTTGCTCATGGGAAAGAGTGAAATCGGTATGGCAGGCATTGCCGAACTAGAAAAATTTCACCACTATTTCGATACCGGAACAGCCACCAATGCAATTGTCTTCGACATTACTTTAGCGCGTGGGCTCAACTACTACACCGGATGTATATTTGAAGTAAAAGCAAAAGGAGTACAGATTGGAAGCATTGGAGGCGGTGGCCGGTATGATGATTTGACGGGTGTTTTTGGTTTAAAAAATGTCTCCGGAGTAGGGGTTTCCTTTGGAGCAGCCAGAATTTATGATGTGATGGAAGAACTATCCATTTTCCCAGCTTCAGTGAGCAGCCAGCTCGATTTGTTGCTAATTGCATTTGACGAAGCCTCCCACCAATACGCTTTCTCTTGCCTCAATCAAATTAGGGCTGCAGGCATCGCCTCAGAACTCTATCCTGAACCAGCCAAGATGAAAAAGCAAATGAAGTACGCCAATGCCCGACGGGCTCCCTGGGTGGTTTTGATTGGAAGCAACGAAATGGAAAGTGGACAGTTGACCTTAAAAAATATGGAAACTGGGACGCAAGAAAGTCTTCCCCTCCCCACCATCATCGAGCAGCTGAGTTAAGACATCATGCTTAAAATTCTAAACCATGCATTTTCAATCTTTATCCGCCGTTCAGAAGGCCATTTCGCAAAGTCAAACCAACTGCCAGCAACTCGTGGAACATTATCTCCAACAGATTGAACAGCATCGGGAGCTCAATATTTACATCGAAGTTTTTGCGGAAGAGGCTAGAGCAAGGGCCCTAGCACTAGACGAACAGTATAAAAATGATCCTCAATCGGTAGGGCAACTCCACGGGATGGTCATCTCCATTAAAGATGTCCTCTGCTACCGCGACCATCAGGTTACTGCGGGCTCTAAAATTTTGGAAGGGTTTTCCTCCCTTTTTACCGCAACTGCCCTACAACGCTTACTCGACGAAGATGCGATCGTGATTGGTCGGGTCAACTGCGATGAGTTTGCCATGGGTTCTGCCAATGAGAATAGCTACTACGGTCCTACTTGCAATGCGGCCAACCCCAACAAAGTTCCCGGTGGATCTTCGGGGGCTTCAGCCGTCTCCGTTCAGGCACAGACTTGTCTGGCCGCCCTAGGTAGTGATACGGGGGGCTCCGTTCGCCAGCCCGCGGCCTTTTGTGGCTTGGTGGGCATGAAACCCAGCTATGGTCGAATTTCCAGATATGGCCTCTTGGCCTACGCCTCCTCTTTCGATCAAATTGGTACCTTGACCCATACCGTTGAAGATGCCGCTTTGCTCTTGGAAATTATGGCGGGCCCTGATGAGTTTGACAGTACTGCCAGTCAAAAAGAAGTCCCCAGTTATCGTCAAGCACTTCAGGCCAAACCTTCGGTCAAAGTAGCCTATTTTGATACGGCCTTTCAACATCCCGGAATGAACGAAACGGTTCGACAGCAGAGCTTGGCCTTTATCGAAAAAATCAAAGCAGTAGGACATCGTGTAGAGGCTGTTGCTTTTGACTATCTCGATTACATGATTCCCGCTTATTATGTGATGACTACGGCAGAAGCCTCTTCCAACCTCTCCCGCTATGATGGCATTCGTTATGGACGACGAAGTCCGGATGCCAAAAATTTGTTAGAAACTTACCAACAATCCCGGACTCAAGGCTTTGGAACGGAGGTGAAGCGGAGAATCATGCTGGGCACCTTTGTGCTGAGTTCAGGTTATTACGATGCCTATTACACCAAAGCTCAGAAGATTCGCCAGCTAGTTGCCCAAAGAACCCTTGCCATTCTTAAAGATTTCGACTTTATCCTCATGCCTGCCAGTCCAGATGTGGCCTGGGATATCGGTAGCCAAGTTGATGATCCGGTCGCCAATTACCTAGCAGATATTTATACCGTTCAGGCCAATATGGTTGGTATTCCTGCCATTGCCATTCCCATCGGAAAGAATGAAGCGGGGCTTCCAATCGGCATCCAACTCATGAGCAATAAATTTGAAGAAGCAGCGCTATTTGGCTTTGCCCATCAAATGCTCTCCTCTAATTAAGTTTGCCGCTATCCAGTGCGCTAAAAAAATATCAATTCCTAAAAAATTGAGTAAAACTTAGCAAGTTGCTGATAATTAGTATAATATACATCACAAATAAACGTTAAAGAATTTTTGCTGGAATGGTTCTTGTAGAGATCATTCGTGTCTTATAGCGCATTTATGTATATTTAAAAATTCTCTGAAAGAGAAAGCGTTTGACACTAAATTGGAGTTTAACACCTTTGCCATGGGATTTGTGCATTAAAACTCAAATTATTCAAGAAACGATACGTATTATTGTATTGCAAAACCAACGCTGCAAAATGAAACCTTTTTTTCTGTTTTTGATTATCTCGCTATGCTTGGTATTACCCGTAGAGTCTTATTCCTCTGCCGTAAAATCAATGAATGATGAATGTGCTACCTCCCTCGAAGCAGAGGATAATCCCTCCTACACGGATCAAGAATTAAGAGAGCGCTTGCGAAAACTGAAAAGTGCCATCTCAAAACCCCGACTCACTCCGGTAGTCAAAAGTTACATCCGCACTTACACGGTAAAGAAAAGAGACAGAACAGAAGCCATGCTGGGGCGTACTGCGATTTAT
>JBCCSR010000176.1:0-8174 GCA_039199865.1 Bacteroidota bacterium | reverse complement strand
CGCGTATTGATAATGGCTCTAGCTACGGTTTCCCCAATATCGTAACCCGGAATGGGACCGATACCTTCGTTGTCAAAAATGGGTCCGTCTTGTGGCTCGACTCCAGCAATCATGGCCCAATCATCAGCTACAGCTGGGGCATTGAAAAAATTGAGAATCATTTGTTGAACGATCTCTGGAAAAACGGTCTCGGCCTGGGCCTTGGCCGTGATTGGTTCTACACCAAAACAAAGGTAATTGGCGGATAAACCATCATTATTCATCACAAACTTAAAAACCGGATGCTCAGTATTCAAACCCGCTTGCAAGACGGCTTCATCATAGCCAACGACGGGTGCTGCCCCAGCCTCCAAATGAAGCGTAAAAGTCATTTGGAGCATTCCAGCCTCAGGTATGGTCAAGGTACAACTCTCGATCAGTGCCTCTACCCATTCTTTTTCACCGCTGTAGTAGACCTTAATATTGTGCCGCAACTCATGGGCAATGGCATCATCAATGTCTGTTCCCTCTTGAGTCCAAGTCACTGGCTTTTCGAAAAAGAGATCAATGCTAATGTCTCTTTGTGCTTCTTTAAGTAAGAAAATGGGAGAAGCAATGGCAAAGCCCACTTTTGCGTAAGGCATAGAAGTGCCCCCCAAAGTCAACCACTTGCCTCCTTCTTCCAGTTCTTCTCCTAATCCATCGCTAGAATTGGCAATAGGTGCAGCATAGATATTTTTGATTTCGTAGGAGGTATCTCTAAGGGGTAAATCTGTTCCATAATCTTTGTCAATGTATACACTACGTAAGCCGATTTCCTCTGCCAACTTGGTTCGGTTGATCACGATCTCTGCATCACTGTTGTAAAACAAGTTGACGCCCAATTCATCTTTTCCCGCTTTAAAAGCGGTACCCTTTTTCAATAATTGTTGTTGAAAACTTTTGGCCAATTCCAGAATCAAATGTACCTCATCTGGTCTTTCGGGCAATGGCTGGAGCTGTAAAACATCCTTGTAATAAAAATTCAGATGCTTACGCGTAATGGTATTCATATGATCTTGAGCCATCTTAAACAGGCTGAGAAAACTCAGGAAGAGTGCCATGTGGGGTTCGTGCTCGGGATAGTCATTCAACGTTTCTTCCAGAAATTGGGGGGCTTGCTGAATGATCGTCTGTAAGGCCTCATAGCATCTTTCAAATGCCAATTCAACGCGATCAATGGCCACATTGATTTCCGTATTATCGATGGGAGCGCCCGAAGGGAAAAGGGTTGGATCGGCCTGAATCTGGTTGAATGACCAAGCATCACTCAACAAGAAATTGTACTGAAAGGAAGTGGCCATGACGCCTACCTCAACAGAACGCAAAGTGTTTGCAATCAATACTTTTACTACATCATTCAAAATCGACCGAATGAGCTGTTCACAAGCTGTTTTCAACTTCAAACCTTCAATGGCTTGATAACACCATTGGTCACTTAAAACAAGTAACTGACGAATCGGCTCAAACAAAGTAGAATAGGCCGTTATTTTATTGGCCAAACTTTCCCCTCGAATGTTTTCCAGCATAGCATTAAACTCCTCACGAATTGGATCGAGATCTGTATTGGCAATAATGGCGACGAGGGTACTGATATCACATTCAATAAAAATTCGCCAATTGCCCTCCGGTTTGTTTTCCAGAGAATAGTACCGGATGAGTTCCGCATAGTCCCTGGCATAAAGCAATAACTGACCAGTGTCTCGCTCGTCGACCAAGACCGAGGAAGGATGCAAAGCTCGAACCAAGCGTTGGTTCTGACTAGTACCATCTCTTTGTAGAGGATTTAATAAGTTGCAGTCCGGATTCATGGAAGTATGTTAATGCCTTCTTCTTTGTAATAGGGATAAACAAAATTGTATCTGCTATTCGTCCCAGCAATGGTGTAGTCAACGATGATCTTAATGCGTCCAGCATTCACTTCTGGATCAAGGGTCACTTGATTGAGAATAATCCTTGCTTCGAAATAAAGAATCGCCGTTTTAATGAGATCTTGCATGTACGCTTGTAGCGTAGTATCCAGAGGTTCAAAAAGCAATTTCTCCATATTGCAACCATAGCGGTGTTGCATGATTCGCTCTCCCACTCCGGTGGATAACAAAATGGTCAGGCTTTGTTCGATGTCTTCCACATCGGAGGTCATGACGACTCCCTTTTTCCCTTTATTGAACGTAGGAGGAAATCCCCAACCTTTGCCTAAAAATGGAATGTGCTTGTCCATAATTGTTGTTTTGATGATCTTAAATGCAACTCAACCGATAAGCACCGTTGGCGCCCCCACGGCTGCTCCGGCTCCACAAATGCAAGTGTCTGTTGTTCTCAAAGCAGGTAGTCCACCAATGAACACGGTACTGCTGCCCGTTGGAAAAATACTCACCGTCAGGGGATGAGAGATAGGTGGTAAGGCACAAACGTGGGTATCCGTTGCGACGGCGGCGGGCATTCCTTCAATCAAGACGGTTGGGACGCCCGGTCCAATGATGGTTCCACCATGAGTGGTGACATCGGTTACTTTGGCTGCTGGAGGCATAGCGATGCGTTTTGGTTTTACTTAAAAATTTAGTTGATCATTACGGTCGATCCTTTGACCACGGCACTGGCACTAGTACTCATTTCAGCCCCTGCACTTCCTTCCGCTTTGAAATTTGCACTGGCTTTGAGTTCTACATTCGTTCCTTCTATTTTGACATCTCCGGAGGCGGTGATGATGACATCTTTGGCACTTTCTAAATTGATCCCGTCACTGCTCATGACGACTTTATTGCCATTTTCATCTTCCAGAGTAATTCCACCGTCTGCATCACTGAGCACGATCTTATTGCCATTTGGCGTTTCAATGCTGGTGACCACATTTTCATCGTCAAAGGTGAGTTTCATTTCGCTTCGGGTCACAAAACCCTTAATGTGATTGTCGTCAGCCCCCGGATAAGGAGCGGGCTTGGCGCTGCTGTTGAGCATGCCCAAAATAATGGGGTTGCGCGGGTCTTCATTTAGAAAGCCCAACACCACTTCATCTCCAATCTCCGGTCGGAAAAAGGCACCCCGATTTTCTCCGGCATCCAGGCTAGCCACTCGGGCCCAAACGCCTTCCTCCGCTGGATCAATCATCGGAATCCGCACTTGTACGCGATCCTCTCCTTCGGGATCTTCCTCGATGGCACTGACCAAACCAATTTGTAATCCATTCACTGCAGCGAGCATTCCTCCGGCGGGACAATCGTTGATGTGTTCGTTTTCTTTACTGAACCAGTGGGGAGACAAACCCAACTCAATATTGGTCTCCCAATTCTTGGTATTAATTTCGTGCATCACTCCACTGACGTAAGCCGTTCCATTAAAGCGATCTCCTAATCCATCAATTGAAATGACCATCCCCGGTCGAATGGCACCGTAGCCTTGAATTCGGGCCCGCCCTCTTACCTTCGACAAGCGGCTTTTCAACAGCTGTGCATTGGCCCATGCTTGCAATTCAGCATCTTTAATTTGTCCGGCATGATGTAAATCAAAATGATCCAAACCAATAACTGCGGCCAAGTCAGAAGGGCTTAGATTGCCCGGTAGTGGATCACTCAGGTCTTCCGATTCCAGTTCGAGTCGCTCCTGATTGGCGGCATCCCAGGCATAGGCATTGACCGCTTCGTATTGATGTCGGGCATCCATTTCTGCTTCAAAGTCCAACAAATTACCTCCATATTTTAAGCGAAGCGTAGGGCTTTGCCCCAAATCGGGTTGGGCAATTTTCACTACGCCATCTTCGGTAAAGACCAATTTGCCATTGGCCTCTGATCGACTGACCAGAAAATCCCAGTCTGTGGTGTTGAATTGAACGAGTTCTTGGTGGCTGATATCGGTACTTTCCACTTCGGGCTGTAGCCCAATTCCGTTAATGATCTCCTCGAGAATTTCACTATCGGTCGATTCGTAAAAATACTTGTTGTTGCGCCGGATGCTTAGCTTCACCGCCTCGTCTTTACACTCGATGCGCAAGACCGATGGCTTATTTTCATAAGCGCGAATGCCGTGTTTGACAACGACTCCTTTGAAAATGATTTCTTCATTCGAATGGTAGCCCGCCTGAATCTCAATGATTTTTCCTGGTGTAAATTCCTCTCCACTACTAATGGCAAAATCTTCCTTGGCAGGATCGCCATCCAAAAGAAGGATGGTGGCCGAAGTGATCCGATTGACGGACCTTCTGACTGTCAGCGCCTTGACTTGATATTCCTGTCTGATTTCACTTCCTTCCGATAAAATTTTGTAGGTCGGACGATCAGCAGCAGCGGGGGTATCGATCTTTCGCTCATCACTCATTTCGCAAGGTTTTTAATGGGTGGAAACAATAACCTTTGCCCTACTTCCAATTGTCGAAAATTGGTTAAATTATTGAAGCGAGCGACCTGAATGTAATAAGAGGAATCTCCGTAAATGCGTTCCGACATCAATGAGAGATTGTCTCCCTGCTTGACGGTTCGGTAGTGGGTCAAATCTGGCGAATTGTTTCTTTCTTCTGCTACTCGTAAGGTATCCTCAACATTTTCGGAAAAGGTGGCCTTGACCTTGGCTCGCAATGGCGAACCATCCGAATTGAACAGACTGTAGCTAATCTCGGCATTCTTCAATACACATTTAGAAATCAACTTTCCCCAGACCAGTTTCAAATACATCGGACGATGAATCTCCCCTTCATTCTTTCCAGTCACCGCCAAAAACGCTTCGATCTTTTCGTGGACATCTACTTTTTCAGTAGCCGTTCCCGTACCATCAAAAAGGAAATCAAAAGCATACTCCTGCGGTTTGATTTTGCCAAAGACTTGTGGACTTCCCGTATCTCCCGGCCCCTCTCGCTCTTCGTACTGCACCTCATACTTCCGAGAATAGGTATTGGGGTTGAACATCACCTGAAAAGTCTTCTCAGGACTTCCACTGTAGTCCTCACTGGTATAGGCTTCGATGATAAACTTTTTCAATTCGCCCATAACTAACGTTCTTTTTTAAGCCGTAACAATTCCATGACTTCCTCCACACAAGCAGCGATAATCTCCTGTTTCCCCCCTTCATCCATCTTTCCAGCGGGAGCAGCCTTGGTCTTTCCTTCTTCTTCAACACTGGCCTTGATGACCAACTCTCTTATTTCAAATGGCATAAATTTGATTTAAAAATGATGCGAAAAAACGGGTTAATCCTTCCGAAAATAGCGATAAGCCAACTCAATAGATTCAACGACAATAGCATTGTCTTGAGCCTTGAAATCCGAAATGGACCATTTGATCGGGTAGGCACCGGTAAAATTCCAGGATGCCAAATCTTCGTGCTCGTGATTGAGTAAGGTTACCCTTACCGTTGTTGGATCAAAATCAAAATTCTCTATCGCTTTTCGACACCAAGCAGTAATGTTTGAATCGTCAAACATACCCCTTTTCAACACTAAATTTCCGTACTTGACCCCAGTGGGCAATTTGTAGCTGTATTCGTTCAAACCGCCTTCTCGTACTTCTTCCGTCGTTATTTCGGAAGACAAGCCAACAACCTCTTGAAACTTAAAGTCCTCTTTTGAGGCATTGGTATTGGCACCAAATTCGACCTTGAAATGAAAGCCCGTTGGAATGGCATACATGGTACTATGATTTAATCATTGAGAATGGCCAAGCCTTCGTGGGCAATTTCGATGGTCTCTACGGCAACTTCATTTCCGGAAGCTTTTAGATCGGGCGAAGTAATTTTGGTTACCCAGGCTTCTTGAACTTGCCATTGCATCACTGGAGCATGCGTTTCGTCCAGCAAACTAATCAAAATGTCTTGTCTCTCCACCGTGTTCATCTTCACTTTCTGATACATTTCAAAAAACTCATTGTTGCCTTTGAAGACACCACGTTTCATAGTAATGTTTCCAAATTTTTGTAGACCAGGCATTTTGGTCATCGAATAAGTTGGACTTAAACCGTGGCGATATTCGATAATTTGAACTTCAATATTGAGTCCCGTTACTTCGGTAAATTCGGCACTCAATCCGGCCATTTCTACTTTAAAATGAAAGACTGGCAATGGATATGGCATAACTAATTATTTTTAGCTTTTTTAATTTATTTTGAAAATTAGGAGGGCTTCCTTTAACTAGGATTCCACCATTTTATGAGAAAATTTGAGGATGATAAACTCCGCTGGTCGAACGACAGCCATACCTATTTCTACGATCATTCTGCCTTCCAGAACATCTTGAGCAGTCATGGTCAGCCCGAGTCCTACTTTTACGAAATAGGCATCTTCCGGTGCCGCCCCTTGTAATGCTCCATCCTTCCATTTGAGCAAAAGGTAATTGTCGATCATCGATCGGACCTTGGCCCAGGTATTGGCATCATTGGGTTCGAACACCGCCCATCCGGTAGATTTCTTGACTGATTCTTCTACCATATTAAAAAAGCGGCGAACGGAAATGTATCTCCATTCATTGTCATTGCCAGCCAGAGTTCGCGCCCCCCAAACCAAAGTTCCTTTCCCAGTGAATGCTCGAATGGCATTGACCGATTTTCCAGCGGTAACATCGACGTTCAACGATTCCTGTCCATTGTCATCAATAACCACGGTGGGACCAACTACGGAAGAGACACTAACGTTAGCGGGTGCTTTCCAGACCCCTCTTTGATTGTCGACCATCGTATACAAACCTGCCATTACTCCACTTGGTGGCATAATGGACATATTTCTTTGGATGTGTCGAACGATATTGCCGATGATGGTATGGTTTTCATAAAGGGCATCCGTGGTCAGGGTGACATGGGTATGTGCCGCACTCTCTACCGAGTTTAAAAAGCCCAAAAGTTCATTAAAAATGGTATTGATGTCAGAAATCATTGCAGCGCCGATATCCCAGTTGTCCGTCAAGGCTCCACCTTGGGTATAATCGGTAGTAGAGGCGGCAGGTATAGCCGCTAACCAGTGATAATTGGGCGTTACTCCGATGATGTCCATTCCCGCAGCTGTGTACTCTGAATTGACATCACGAGCGGCACCTAAAATGGCCGTTGAACTAGCGTTGAGTTGCAAGGCCAATAAACTTTCGATTGCTCTGGCGCCACTATCGGTTGCGTAGGCGTTTAAATCCAATAACAAGTTGGTACCAGATAATTCAGTCCGCAAATCCGCAGCTTCCGATACCATTTCGTCGAGAAAATCAAACATGGCTTCCAAAGCGGCATTGGCCTGTCCATTGTCGGCCGCACTTGCGATGGCGGCTCGCAAGCCTCGATAGCGCTCCGAAACGGTTGGGGAGGCACCCCGTAAAGCAGTGATAATGGCATCATAAATTGGCACATCGGCAACAGCTTGTCGAACCGCTGCGACCAATGCATTCAGACTGCTATCGGTGGTAATGGTTGCCAAGTCTACCGCCGCGGCAGAAGAGTTGACCACATTAGCATCGAAAATTGAAAAAGGAATGCTATAGTCAAAAGCGTTGTATAAATAAGGCGTATAGGACGCGCCATATTTTAAGTTGTTGATGCCAATTCCATTGCGGAAATTATCGACACTATCTTGAAATAAAATAGCTGCTCCCTCCATTAAATCGAGAATGGCAACCCGGTCTTGTAGATTGGCACATTGGGAAAGCGCCATTTGTTGTAATCCACTAAAAGAGGCATGCGTAGCCAAAGCTACTGCATCGGGAAAAAGAATCATGGTAGGTTCATCGTACTGAGCCAGCGCAGCGACTCCAACCCGTAATCCAGGAGAATTACTGGCATCATTTTCATCTCCTACTGCTATGGTATTGGTGGCCCCCAAGTTATCGATGTAGGAGTTGACGGCAACGATATAACAATCTCCTCCCCCATTATCAAAAAACAATCGAAGAGAATCGTACAGATAAAATCGATTCACTAGCGACACACTAGATACTGCATAATTATTGTTTTCATTGACCGCAACATTGATCTGCTGCAAATCAAAAGCACCACCAAAATAATTTCTGAATTCTAGTAAAGATTTGATTTTTGTGGGTACGTTCCAAAGGCTTTCCCCTCTCCTTTCGGCTTTTTCAGTATAGCCAACAAAGGCAGGTATTGCCGTCTCCACTTCGGCCACAGAGGGAGGAAATATAGAAATCTCTTCTACATAGACACCAGGAGTTTTGTAATCCATAATTGATTAGATTAAAGGGT
>JBCCSR010000175.1:0-8194 GCA_039199865.1 Bacteroidota bacterium | reverse complement strand
GCCGTTCAAAACAATTGGGAGACCAACGAAAGGTCCACTTGCCGTTGAGCGAAAGGTAATGGGATTGCTCTTGAATCGCTAGATTGGCGTGGGGGGCCTCTTGCCCCGCACTAAAACGCTGGGGGTTCTCCAACCATAAACTAGGATCTAGATCGTCTGGAGTGAAAGATGAATTGGTTTTTTCCACAGAATGATACTTGATATTAATGGAGAACAAAATAGGAAATGCCTGGCAAATGCCTAGGAAAAATAAAGCGAGAAATAATTCTCATTTTTCGCAAAACAATTTCCAGATATTTTCCGTAGCAATTATTAAAGTTTTAATTTTGCAGCAAATTTATCAGACATCAAATAGAACCCGTTTCAATCACAACGATTACCTTAATTCGTAAAATTTAATTCAATTATGAGCTTATCCCGATTCAATGCAATGGATACCTTGCAAAATCGACCGGAAGAAGTAGACTTTGACGTTCCTTCTCAAAAGATTTCTTCCTTCTTTGGGCAAAATGTCTTCAATGAAAAAGCCATGAGAGATTACCTCTCTGAAGATGCCTACCTCAGTGTAAAAGCAGCTATCCAAAGTGGAAGCAAGCTAAGCCGCGAAGTTGCGGATGTGGTAGCCAAAGCCATGAAAAAATGGGCGATGGACAAAGGAGCAACGCACTATGCTCACTGGTTTCAGCCGCTAACCGGCCGTACTGCTGAAAAACATGATTCTTTTTTTACGACTACACCGGATGGCAAAATACTGGAAGAGTTCGGTGGCGATGAATTGGCACAACAAGAACCCGATGGATCTAGTTTCCCCGGTGGAGGCCTACGATCGACTTTTGAAGCCCGTGGTTACACGGCGTGGGATCCCTCCTCTCCTGCTTTCATTCTGGAAGTTGGGGAGGGCAAAACACTTTGTATTCCAACTATTTTTGTGACCTACTCAGGTGACTCCCTCGACTACAAATTACCGTTACTCAAGTCTCAATCCTACCTCGAAAAAGCTGCGATTCCTGTTTGCCGGATGTTTGATAAAAAAGTAAGCAAAGTGACCCCCACCTTAGGATGGGAGCAGGAATATTTTCTCGTAGATGAGGCGCTTTTCAACGCCCGTCCCGATTTGCTCATGACCGGAAGAACACTCTTGGGCAAACATGCTTCAAAAGGACAACAACTAGACGATCATTATTTTGGCTCTATTCCCGAGCGAGTATATGCGTACATGCGTGACCTGGAAACGGAATGCCACAAATTAGGTATTCCCGTCCGTACTCGACACAATGAAGTTGCTCCGGGACAATACGAATTGGCCCCCATGTTTGAGGAAGTCAACGTTGCGGTGGATCACAACCAATTGTTGATGGACATGATGGATCGCGTGGCTCGCCGACACCGTCTTCGAGTCCTCCTCCACGAAAAACCATTTGCGGGTGTTAATGGTAGTGGCAAACACAACAACTGGTCAATGGGTACCAATACTGGCGTAAATCTCTTATCTCCAGGAAAAAGTCCGGGAAAAAATTTACGTTTCCTGACTTTCTTTGTGAACACCATCCGAGCGGTATTTGAGCACGACGATTTGTTGAGAGCCAGTGTTGCATCGGCCTCTAATGATCACCGCCTTGGTGCCAATGAAGCTCCTCCGGCCATTATTTCTGTCTTTGCGGGTGAAGTACTCACCGGAATCTTGGATCAAATTGAAAAAGGCAAGACCACTAAAGAAGATGTCAAAAAAGTCTTGAATCTCTTAAGCAAGATTCCTGATTTAGAAAAAGACAATACCGATCGCAACCGTACTTCTCCCTTTGCCTTTACGGGAAATAAATTTGAGATCAGAATGGCGGGTTCGACCGTGAACTGTGCGGCTCCAATGACCATTATGAATACGATCATGGCGCAGCAGTTGATTCAGTTCAAAGCAGATGTTGATGTGGTCATGGGTAAAAATAAAGATCAAAATGCCGCGATCTTAACGGTTTTGAAAAGATACATCAAGGAGTCAAAAGCCATTCGCTTCGAAGGAGACAACTACAGCGACGATTGGAAAAAAGAAGCCAAAAAACGAGGATTAAGCAATCATCCTGAGACGCCAGTTGCATTGGATGCTTACGTCAGTAAAGGGTCTGTTCAATTGTTTACGGATGGAAATGTTTTCACGGAAAAAGAACTTCATGCGCACCATGATGTGATGCTCGAAAATTACATTCTAAAATTGGATATTGAATCGAGAACACTTGAGGAATTATGCCTCAACTACGTATTGCCGTGCTCTGTCGATTATCAAACGACTTTGGCCAATAACGTAGCGAGTATGAAAAGTGCGGGCATCGCTGCCAAAAACTGTGTTTACCAAAACGCCGTGTTAAAGCGCATCATGACCAATATGAATGGGATTCACGATTGTCTAAAGAAAATGACCACCGAGCGCAACAAGGCACAAAGAGGCAAATCAAGCCGAACAGTAGCCATTGCTTACTGTCGAAAAGTCAAACCGTTAATGGACAAAATTCGGGAATTCGCCGATGACCTCGAATTGGTGGTTGACGATAAAGATTGGGCTTTGGTTAAATACCGTGAATTAATGTTTATGAAATAAACCTATCTCAATTCGCTAGAAATACGCATCGGGAAAGCAAGAGACTTGCTTTCCCGATTTTTTTTGGCCAAGACAGATAGAAAACCACAACACTCCCCATGAAACGATGAGTTATTTCATGGGCTAAGCAAAATAAGCATAGATTGCGATGACAATGATGGTAATGGCAATCCCCGTATGGTTGACGTATTTCCAGGGCGTAATGTCTACTTGCTGGGTATACGTTTGTTCGTATGCTGCTGCTCTCGGTTTAAAATAACCAATGCTTAACATGATCAATACATTCATGACAAACAAAATGGCCATGACGTGAAGGAAGTGAGGATAGGCTAATTTTTCTACCTCGGCAAGGGCAGCAGCATCCGTCATTCCCGATGCTTCGGCAGCTGCTACTGCGGAGGCTACCATCTGGGGTTTGAGGATGAATTGACTGATACTGTAAAGAACCACCCCTAGTCCAATGGCCAATTTGGCCGCAATCGCGGGGACGTATTTCGTTAGGTAACCAACGATAATGATGGTAAAAATTGGGATGGAGTAACAACCATTTACTTCTTGTAAATAACCAAATAAGCCTTCCGGAGCATTGGCAATCATGGGCGCAATAAACATAGCGACAATGGCCAAGACAATACCGAAGGTTTTTCCCGCTTTGACAATCTGCTTTTCATCTGCGCCTTTGTTGATGTACTCTTTGTAAATATCAACCCCAAAAAGCGTTACCGAACTATTTAGCGCACTATTAAAAGAACTGAGGATAGCACCAAACAGTACTGCTGCAAAAAAACCAACTAAGCCAGCCGGCAATACTTTGGCCACTAATCTAGGATAAGCTTCGTCGGCTACCTCCAGGTTGCCTTCAAAGATGTGAAATGCGATTACCCCGGGTAAGACGACGACCAGAGGGCCCAATACTTTAATAAATCCTGCCAACATCAAGCCCTTTTGTCCTTCTTCCAAATTTTTGGCCCCCAGTGCTCTTTGAATGATTGCCTGGTTGGTGCCCCAATAAAACAATTGGACCAACATCATCCCCGTAAAAATAGTCGCAAAAGGAACAGAGGCAGTAGCACTACCAATTGAATTGAATTTTTCCGGATTGGCAGCAACTAAAGTAGAGAGCCCGTCCAACATATTCCCTTCTCCAATATAGGCCAATCCAAAAAAAGGAATCATCAATCCACCAATCAAAAGACCAACGGCGTTAATGGTATCCGAAACGGCTACCGCCTTCAAACCACCAAAAACAGCATAGATCGATCCCACAATTCCAATGCCCCAGACGGCAACCCACAAAGCCGTTGTTTTAGAAACACCCAATAAACTAGGCAAGTCAAACATAGCACTAAAAGCAACTGCGCCAGAATACAATACGATGGGCAATAGCACCACAACATAACCAGACAAAAACAAACCCGAAGCAATACTTTTGGTGGCCGTATCATAGCGACGCTCCAAAAATTGAGGTACTGTAGTCAATCCTCCTTTTAAGTACCTGGGCAATAAAAATACGGCGGTGACGACGATGGCCATTGCCGCCAAAGTCTCCCAGGCCATGACCAAGATGCCTTCGGTATAGGCTTGTCCGTTTAGACCTACAATTTGCTCAGTGGATAAATTGGTCAGCAAAAGTGAACCGGCAATCACTCCTGCGGTCAAACTACGTCCTGCCAAAAAATAGCCATCAGAGGAGGCTTCATCTGTACTTCTGGTAGACCACCAGGCGATTCCCGCAACCAATAATGTGAATCCTAAAAAAGAAATTAAGCCCATTGTGATAAAGTTGGTTTTGTTTTTTGAATTTCAGGCTGAAAATAGAACAAAAATCGGAGATAGGAAGACTGACCATCCGTTTTCTGAAATCAATTTTCATACTAAAGTACTCAATTAGACCAAATGAGCTAAACAGATGGTAGCTAGGCTAATCAGAAAATAAGTCGTCAAGGATGCTGCACCTGCATAATCTTGCGCCAATCTTTGTCCAAAAAATAGACAGACAATGGACAGTGCAGACAATTGTGATCCCCATAGCCCCACCTGAATATTTCCGTTGAAAACGAACAACAACAAGCCAATTGCACAGTACAAACCAGCAGCAACTTCTAAAATTGTGATTAAGGGCATCAAAATACCAACCGTATTTTTGAGGGGACTTTTGGCAAAATGCCCTTTTAACCATTCGTAGTTTCCACCGTAATTGAAAACTTTGTCGAGACCAGATTGTAAAAATAAAATGCCGAGAAGGGCTAGAGATAACACATATGCGGAGGGTAAGGGCTCAAGCAAGCCAGTTATTAGTTTAATCATAGTAAGCGTTGGTTTTAGTCGTCAATTTACTGTTGTACAGCAAATATTATTTTACTCATTAAATCCTGCCTCTTATTAGACTCTATTACGAATCGTTCTGTAGTAAAGTCTATTGTTCATTTTGGGTCGGATCCTCCTCTGCTTGTAAATCCTCGTTTTCACTGCTTTGCTCTTCCGCTTGATTGGCCACATTTTCTATTTCCGTAATTTTTCCTCCAATTGCTGTTTTTGTTATTTCTCCCGAAGAAGGATTGACCAGATCTGGTAGATCAGGACTTTCCGTTGCAGTGGATGTAGCTGTAACTGTATCTTGCGCTTCGATAGTGGCCGCTTTGGTTTCTGCAGCTTGAATGGCCTCTTGTTTGAAAAATTTACGATGAAAAATCAAAATACTAATAACTCCAACGGTAATCGCGGAATCGGCAATATTGAAAATAAAGCGGAAAAACTGGAATCGGTCTCCCCCCCAGAAAGGCACCCATTCTGGAAGTCTGGTATCCACCATTGGGAAATAGAGCATGTCTACCACTTTACCGTAGAGCAAAGGCGCATAGCCCCCAGTTTCTGGAAACATTATTGCTGGCCCGTGCGGTCCCGAAGCAGAAAAAATTACGCCATAAAAGACGCAATCGATAACGTTTCCGATAGCTCCGGCCAGTATCAAGGTAAAGCTAATCAGCAAGCCCGTACTCTCTCCCATCTTGATCAGTCGATAAATGAAATGTCCCAGAAAAGCCACTGCAAAAATGCGGAATAAACTCAAAAATAACTTGCCATAATCTCCGGCCAGTGTAATACCAAATGCCATCCCCTCATTTTCCGTGAAATGAATCTTCGCCCACGATTGTCCAAAGATATCGATCCATTCCTCAATGGTAAAGTGCGTTTTTACGTAAATCTTTAGCCATTGATCGAGAATCAATACCAGCAAAGCAACCAAGATGACAATATGTGACTTTTTCATGTAGCAATTTTCAGCCCCCAAATATAGACCTTTATCGAAGAAGGGGAAATAAAATAAGGGCTTATTCAGGGAATTCACTCAATTTTTCTTCTTCCACTTCGTTCTCCCTTTCAAATAACGTCCAGGACAACAAAATGTTGGAATGGACTAGGCCCTCATCAGTATTTGGCCGCTTTTCCTTTGCCCGGTATTGCCGATTGAATAAATTCTCGAAGATGGTCATTGGAGGCCTGCAAATCCTCTGCTCGCAAATACATCATATGCCCACTCCGATAGCCTTTAAAGCTCAAGCGATCTTGCATCCGACCACTCGGATCGAGATGCCACATGGTGTACTTGGCATCGAAATAAGAGGTCGCGCCATCATAGTACCCCGATTGAATCATTACTTTCAAAAAGGGATTCTGAGCCATGGCTTGACGTAAGTTCTCCCCCGTCCTATCATTGCTACGATCCCAAGGACGAACGGGGCCAAACATGTTGTATTTGAGATCCGTCTTGTAATGGAGTTGTTCTCTGAGGTAATAATTGATGGCTGGAGTAAAAGAGTGCAGCCAGGAAGTCAACTCAGAGTTGTAATCGGGACGATCTCCAGCAGCTCGTTTGTCCATTCCAAGATAGCGCGAGTCCAAACGTCCGACCGTGTAGCCCTTTTCTCGCATCAACTCTTTCCAAAAAAATCGGGTGGAAACATCTAAATTGTTTTGTAGGATTGCCTTTTCCGATAGACCTGAGTAGTAAGCCATTTGCTTAGCAGCCTTGGTTCTTTCCTCTGCTTGGACAAAGCCTCCCTTGGCCAAAACGGGAATGAGCTCATTGATGGTGTAGGCTTCTACTTCTGGTAACAGATCATCTAGATCTCGATTTTGTAATTCAGGAGGAAGCATTTTGTGATACCAAGCAGCCGCAGCAAAATAAGGCAAGCGATTGGCAGCAATCACCGGACCATCTCTTTCAATCCCCAAACGAGTGGGGGAAACCAAAACAACTCCATTGAGGTACATCCACTGTCGATTTTGCAAGGCCAAGGCCAAGCCGGAAACTCGTGTCGTTCCATAACTTTCTCCAATCAAATATTTGGGTGAGGTCCAACGATTATTGCGACTGACAAAAGTATTGATCCAATCGGCCAAGTACTTGACATCGGCATTGACACCAAAAAAATACTTGCGATCGGTTTCTTTATCCAAAATCCTCGAATAGCCGGTATTCGCAGGATTGATAAAAACGATATCCGCAACATCCAAAACAGAATGGGGGTTCTGTTTTACGCCGTAAGGTTGTACAGGAAATCCCTCCTCGTCTACTTTCAGAATCATGGGGCCCGTGTACGCAATATGCATCCAAACTGAAGCTGAACCGGGGCCGCCATTGAAGGAAATCAATAATGGCCGTTCCGATCGATCTTCAATTCCATCGCGGGTGTAATAAGTATAAAACAAAGCCGCTACGGCTTTTCCCTCTTCGTTCCAAACGGGCTGGGTACCACAGGTGGCCGTGTAAGCAATGGCCTTTCCCTTAATTTGGGTTTGATGATGGGTGACGACAACGGAATCTGCGGGAAGCATGAGGTCCTGTGCAAGAGCGCTAGCGCAGGTAAGCGACAAGAGAAAGCAACACAAAATAAATCGAAAGTTCATACCTGGAAATTATCTAAACAATAAACGAATCAACCAAAAGTACACAAATGAAAATGGTTGACAAAATCCACTGAATTTTACCATTGTCAAGGGTCCGATAACTGATGGAGCGTAGAAATCAATCTTCTGAAGAGATACCGCTATTAAATCTTCCTTTTTTCATTACCTTACCCCAGCAATAAGAATCAATCGTTTCGTATCTTTGTCCAGCACAATCCAAGACCATGAAATTAACGCCAAACCATCTACTTTTTGTTATCCTGATTTGTTTATTCAGTTGCCAAAAACCGCCTATGACTTTCGAAGAATATCCAAGCTATGAAGGGACTGATCTGGGCCTCACCTACAGTCCTGAACAATCCACCCTAAAAGTCTGGTCTCCCGCCGTCGAAGACATGCGCATCCATCTTTACCGAGATGGCCACGGTGATACTCAAGTGGATACCAAAAACATGCATCGCGATCAAGATGGGGTTTGGTCGATTACCCTTTCGGGAGACTGGTTGGGCAAATACTACAATTTTGCAGCAAAAACAGCAAAAGGTTGGTCCGATAGAGTGCCCGATCCCTACGCCAAAGCAGTCGGACTCAATGGGCATCGCGCCATGTTTGTAGACTTGTCGGCTACCGATCCCAACAATTGGGAAAAGGATCAAAAACCTCCACTTGCCTCCTTCACGGATATCGTTATTT
>JBCCSR010000174.1:0-8197 GCA_039199865.1 Bacteroidota bacterium | reverse complement strand
TGATGAATAAAACTGAAATCAATCGCTCGAGGAAATAAGTGGAATGATTCCTAAAACCTAATATAAACAATGAAAAAATGATTAAATGCCGTCTTAATTATTGGTGTCTTATGCTTTTTTTATCACTCCCATTTCTACTTGAGGGACAATCATTGGCCGAGAAGATTGGTGGGGTAGCTACTAATTTTAGGATCAAATCAGATTCCATCGTATTGAATGACAGTCAACAGCTGCTAATCAAGAGAGGGGTATTTGATTATGGGATAGACAATAGTGAAGTACCAGAGGAAAGTTACGGATATGCATACGGATATGGATATCAAAGTTATCATCTTGAATTTACGAGTCCGCACAAAATTAGTACGATAGTTAAAAGCAAAAAAAGAAGAAGGAGTGCGCATTATATCATCAGTTTGACAGATGGTGCCGGAAGAGTTTATCAAAATATTAAGATTAGACCCTCAGAGGTTAAATCTTTTTTTGCCGTTAGGGGAAAAGATATCATTTACGCTTATTCAATCAATTTGGTGGATGTACCATTAATCATTCTCAATGATATGTCTGTTTTTAATATCGTCCGAATTGTGGGGTAACCAAGGTCAACTTTGGAGCGTTTAAAATTATTTCTTCTGGAGAGTTGTAACCAATACCGGCTACAACAATATAGTATCGTTGACTCTTGTTACACGCAGTTACGCCATTACTGTTAATCGTTGGACAACAACTTCTTTAAATGAACAGCAAATCACTCATTCTTCTCTTTGGCTTTCTTTGTTTGCTAATGGCTTGCCAAGACAGAGTCAAAAAGACCGTTGACTACAATAGATATCATTCAGAAATCATCCGGGCAGAAGCACTCATTGGCCAAGAAAAATATGAAAAAGCACTTACTCGGTACGAAAAATTATTTGAGGAATACGACTTCGTTTTTCTTCGAGACTATAAAGTGGCTTCCCAAATTACTATCCTAATTGGTCAAAAGGAAAAAGGCTTGCTTTACATTAAAAAAGCCATTTCCAGTGGTTGGGAATTAGCAAAGCTAAAGGAACAAAAATTCTTGACTAAGAATCTGCTTGCTGCTGATTGGGAGCTTATTGAAAAACAATATCAAGAGTTGCATCATCGATTTTTAAATAAAATTGATTCGACAATTCGGAATAGTGTCCGCTTGCTGTTTGAAAAAGATCAGCAAATTGCCTATCAAGCCTACATGATAGAAGATGAAGAAGCACAAGAAAAATTTATTGCAGAAAATTTTCCCAAACATAGTGAAGAACAATTGGTTGATCTAATTGAAATAATGGAAGGGAATGGTTATCCGGGAGAGTTTTTAATCGGTAACGACTTTTGGGTATCCACGATTTTGAGTCATCACAACTCACAAGGGACGGACGATGTTAGAAAGGATACTTTGTATGACTTCCTAAAACCGAAGTTGATGCAATCTTTGTACAAAGGGCATATCTCTCCATATGAAATTGCCTTAGTCGAAGATTGGAAAGCAACTGTTTTATCAGAAGGAAACGAGTCTCTCTATGGTTATCTCAACCCTCCTAACGCCGCAAATATTTCCCAAATAAATCAAACGAGGAAAGCAATTGGATTACGGTCGGTGGAATTGAGAAATAAATTGGTAGATATTGAAGCGAAAACAGGAATGAGTTTATATTTGCCCGACTGGGTCGATGGTAAAATAAAAATTGAAAAATGAAAAGAACCAAACTTCATTTGATAGGAATTTTAAGTGGATGATTATTGATCACAATATCTTGTAACAAAGTGGATGATACGAATCCACAACAAAATACGGATCCGCAGCAGCCGATTGATACACTAACTTATACCGGTGTCCTTATTGGTTCAACAGGTGCTTACCAATTAAATTTAACTGAAAATGGTGCAAACGCTTCTGTTGTATTTGACGATGAAATTTATCATTTGTCCTCTAGCGAAACTTTAGCAAACGGACAAAGTCTAACCTTAACCGATGGTACCATTTCGTTGACTATCGAAGTGGATGAAAATGGAGCGCAACCAGTAATATCATTTACAATTCCAGGGCACGATATTCAAGCAACCGTAGTTTTATCAAATCCAAAGCATCCCAATCAAGATTATATCGGATGGACAGAAAGGACCAAGTATGAAGTGAAAACTTACAGAACAACTTTTAACCTAACCCTACACGAGGACAACGGTTGGACAGGTATGGAAAGAGTGGATTTAGATATTGACCCAGGTAATCTCAACCATCAAAGTGCTCAAGGACAAGTGACAAGGGTAAGTGGAACTTTTACGGAAAGTGATAGTCGCATCAGTCTTTTTTGGAGTAATGATCGTCCCGAGCTTACTTTATTCAAAGTTGGAGATCGTCTGAGTTTGTATCACGCCGCTGGTGGAACATTTCAAGTGGATTTGGTTCAAGTAAATTAAAAAAGTCTATAAGATGGTAGCCTAGTGCATTGCTGGCCTTCGGGTCTACCCTTATGACTAAGTATAGCACTTATCTTGCTGGTTATTTCAAAAGGAATATTGAAAGCATTATCGATATTGCAAAGAGTAAAGAAATACAAGTGCTTCTTTCAACAAATGGAATTCCCGAATCATTTGGAAGCACACAATGGAATGGCTCCTTTCTGTCAATGAAATCCCAACCTAGGCCCCAACCAATGTAGTCTCTTTCATAGCAGCCATACACCGCCACAGCCGTTGCTACCAATTTTTAGATCCGATCAGCAAAATTGTTGTCAATAGAATTGAGGCCAAATACTTTGATGAGTCAAGCAGCAATAATTGCAAAACAACTTTTTAGAAGAGCCCCCTTTTTTGTAAATTTAGAGTTTATTGATTAGGGCTTCATCTTGAATGGAACATTCTAAGGTAGTTTTTACACTTCTCATTTTATTTTTTGTCTGCTCTTGTCAGCAGGAAATGGATCAGTCTAGATCCAACGAGGAAGGATCGCCTAAGTTTGAAAAAATAGAATATTTTAAAGTAATGGCAGACACAGCTCAAGCAGCTCCTTTCAAAGTTCGCCTCAGCTATTACTTTAATCACGGAAAGCCATATCGATGGATCGAAATGGACAGTCTAGGTTTCACCACAACCGATTGTATCTATAAATACGATGAAAACTGGCAGCCTACCGCAGTAATGTTTAAACGGGCAGGTGAAAAAGAATTTTCCAGAAAAAAAGTATCCTCGACCAATGATGCTACAAAAGTTATGGAAGAGGTCGGTGCCATGGAAAAGGTTGATGATCGATCCTTTCAATATCCATCCGATGATGAAAATGGCGATTGGTCGGTCAGGAAAAAGATGAAGAATGGTATTCCTGTGAAAATTCAGAAAAGACAATTGGTCTATGATGCTCCCTGGATCGCGGAAAACGGTCAATTCTACGAAGGGATCATCTCCACCAAAGAATGGGATGAAAATTCAATCAGTTTTAATGAGGAAGAAGATATTGCTTTTTTCACTAGAGGCAAAGATTGGCAAAAACAATTGGGCTACCTAGCAGTCAAGAAAGACGGTATTTTTGTCGAACCTCAACATTTGACCATCATGGATACCATCTACAACGGTAGTATCTCCCCCTCCGGAAACAAGATCATTTATTGTAAACGGAAACCGGAATCACAAGAAATTTGGTTGATTGAAAAACGAGGTGGACAATGGTTGACACCAAGTCGTCTGACCGTTTCCTCTGGAATTGACGGAAGCTATTTTAATTGGTTGGACGACCGTGAGCTCTATTTTTACACCACGCAAAACAATGGAGATCTGGTCAAAGGTCAATTGCTAGATGGTGAGTTGAAAATAACTGATTCACTATCTGTGCTAAACACCAATGAAGGAACTGAATTTAGCCCATACATTGACAAGCAAAAGCGGTTTGTCGTCTTTACCAGATACAATGAGAAGGATACTGCTCAACAAGGTGTTTTTATCAGTTATAATCAAGGAAACTTTGCACAAACCCAATGGGGAAAGCCTCAAAAGATGAATTCATTGCCTTATTGCTGGGGAGCTTATTTTTCAAAGGGTATGAAATATTTTTTCTACACCGATGGTGAAGATATTTTTAAAATCTCGGCTGCGCGGCTGAACTTAAAACTAGAATAAATTGAAGTACACTATGAAGTCACTTCCCATAACGGGCCGTGCTTCCTGGAGCTAAGACAAGTGCTAGGGAGCATCTGTAGCCCTTTCCAGACAGACGATAAGAAATTCAGACTTGGCAGAATGTAAACCCTCCTGCTACTCTTGTCAAGCAAAATGTATAAATTTACCTCGGAAAGTTGGCTGGCACCATACCGCTGGCGCCAGGAAGCGTAGACTTTCAAAATCTTTGAAGAACAAAAGAGTGGTAAGCAGCTAAATAATGACCCCATCTAAAAATAAAAAAAACAACACCGACATCTGGCTATTGTTAGCGGTAGTACTCTCAGGTGCGGCGGCGCTTGGCTATGAAATGATGTGGACCCGATTGTTAAGTCTAGTGGTTGGTGGAGAATTATTGGGCATTCTCGGGGTCCTGGCGGGTTTCTTTGGCGGTATGGCCATTGGTGCTTTTTCCCTTAGCAAACGAGCTGCGCAAAGCAAGTCTCCCTTGAAAGTTTTCTTTTTATTGGAAGGAGCAATTGCCCTCTATGGATTGATCAGTCCTTATCTTATTCACCTGATGAGTCAGCGCGTACCAACCTGGTTGGGGCCGGTGTCCAGCGATTCCGGAGCATTGGTTTCCCTTTTGATCATTATTTTTTGTGCGGGAGTAATTTTGCTACCAGCGACCATTGGGATGGGGGCCAATTTCGCCTTTTTGGTGGAAGCCAGGCGTCGATATTTTCCGCGTCAATCCAGTGAAAAAGGCTTGGCAAGAATATACGCTGCCAATACTTTTGGTGCGGTGCTGGGCATCTTTTTGAGCATCTACCTCATTATGCCCAGTCTAGGGTTTAGTGGAGCTGCGGTCGTCTTTTCCTTGTGGGGAGGAATATCCATTCTTTTTGCTTTTCGGTGGCAAAAGAATGGTGCAGTTGCGGCCAAAGCCAAGCCAGCAAAAACAGCAACTAGTGATTCGAAAACCAACAATTCCGCTTTGCGTAATCCACATTTGCTGCTCTTGTTTGGAACGGGCTTTCTGGGCATTGGTTTGGAGGTTTTGGTCGTACATCACTTGAAACAAATCTTGGAGAATACCATTTTTTCCTTTGGAAATATCTTGGCCATTTACCTCCTGGGAACGGCAATGGGCGCATGGCTTTTTCAAAGGCATTATCATAAAAAAATGGACAAGGCTCCGGTATTATTGCTGGGTGGTCTGGCTACCTCTGTATTGTACACCAGCGTATTGCTTTCTTACGCAAGAGAGATATTGCAGTTTTTTTCTCCAGACAGTACGGCCTACTTGGGGCATTTAAGAGCGGAGCTGCTATTGGCGATGGTGGTTTTTTTGTTGCCTACCATTTTTATGGGCGCCCTATTCAGTTACCTGATAGCAAAAATGAAACCTGCAGAAGTTGGGCTCGCTTACGGGATGAATACCGCTGGCGCCGTGTTCGCTCCTTTCTTATTTGGTCTGATCTTTATCCCACAAATAGGCGGTCAGCTGGCCTTAGTTGTTTGTTGGGTAGCTTATGTTCTGTTGTTGCTTTGGGGAGTGAAAACCCTGAATTGGCCGGGACGACCCCTAAGTTTAGCAGTTGTAAATGTATTGCTATTGCTTCTTTTTTTGAATAGAGGAATTCATTTGTTAAAAATGGAACCGGGCTATGCCTTGGTTGAAAAAATCGAAGGACTGATGGGCGTCGTTGCCGTATCGGATAAAGGGACCAAAGAAGGTCCGTACCAATTACCAGCCAGAATATTACAGGTCAATAATCAATTCAAAATGGGGGGTGGGGCAAGTTTTTTAGAGCGTAGAATGGGGAATTTGCCCCTCTTGATGGCCAAGCAATACGACAATGCCCTGTTCCTTGGCGTCGGTACGGGAGCCACCATGGGGGTCATTGCGGATTATCCTTTTCGCGAAGTGGAGGCCGTCGAAATTGTTCCGGAGGTCAAAACGGTATTGCCTTGGTTTGACGAACACAATTTGTCGGTCTTGCAGGATGAAAGACTAAATTTCCATTTGGCCGATGCACGCCGCTTTGTCACCAGTACCCAAAATACTTACGATTTCATTTTGGTCGACCTTTTTCATCCGGCAAGAGATGGAGCGGGGATGCTCTTTTCCAAAGAAAATTTCGCGCTGTTGCGCAGTCGGTTATCTGAAGATGGCCTACTCGCTTATTGGCTGCCGGTACATCAGTTTGACGCGGAGGGACTCAAATTGGTGGTGCGTACTTTTTTATCCGTTTTTCCGGACGGTCATGCCATTCTGGGGAGCTATAGTTTGAATACACCGGTGATCGCCCTGCTTGGAAGTATAAAGCCGCTTTCGGTTGATTTATTCAAAGCCAATCAACGGATCACCAAACATCAGAACATTCAACTGGCCGTTGAAAATGTAGAAGACCTGATTGCCTCCTATCTGATGGATGGTCAGCAGTTGGCCGCCTACGCGGGAGAGGGGCCATTGAATACGGATCTTTTTCCCCGCCTGTTGTTCCATGCCCCCAAAGGTACCTACACTCCAAATGCAGTAAAAGCAGGGGCCAACATTCAGGAGATGAGACAATTTAGAACTGCATTTCCAAAAGGCATTTTCAAATTTAGTGATACCCCATCCCGATCAAAAGCAAAGAAAGCTTGGCAAGCAGCGGGAATATTTCTGGAAGGCAAAGAAGCCATTCGACAAGGCAATAGACAAAAAGCATTGCAAGACTACATTCGTGCCTACAAAGTAGATCCCAACTTTTCTCCCGCTCGTGGCAAACTTTTCCAATTTGCCTTAGAAGATCCCAATCTTTATGCCTTGATTGATCAGGCCCTAAACTCGTCGGACCGGGAGCGCCTAAAATTGATCCAACGGTCAAATCGGTAGGACAGTGGACTTTGACTGCCTCCATGAACCATTTTCCTTTTATACAGTTTCATGCTTTTAGCGATAAGCTACTACTGAGCTGTAAAGTAATTTGGGGTACAAACAAAACAAAAACAAAATGAATCGATCCATCTTTTACTTTTTTGCTATAATCACCGTCGTCAGTTGTCAACCGGGTCAAGAGAAAAAGGCAGCGCGTGAGGGGAACGAGTTGATCCAAAAAAAGTCAAGCATTTTCATTGATAATAATGGAATGCCATTTAGAGACTTGAACAAAAATGGGACCTTGGACACCTACGAAGACGTTAACCAAGCCATTGCCGAAAGGCTAGAGGATCTGTTGGAGCAGATGAACGTGGAGGAAAAAGTAGGGATGCTATTTATCAACGGAGCACCAGTTAGTGAAGATGCCGAACCGGATGGAAAAATTGGACTCAAAGGACCTGCGGCCAGAATGCCCTCAGTGGTGGAAAATATCAATAGCCGGAGTATGACCCATTTCAATATTTGGGAGATTCCAGCAGATCCCAATATTTTTGCGAAATGGTACAACAAGGTACAGCAATTGGCAGAAAAAACGAGATTGGGCATTCCCATTACCATTGCCTCTGATCCTCGACATCATCTTGGTCAAAATGTAATTGGTATGTCATCAACAGGATTTAGTCCCTTTTGTGAAATGCCCGGATTTGCCGCCATCAATGATGAGGAAATAGTGGCGGCCTTTGCCGACATTGTACGCAAAGAGTATCTCGCCATTGGAATTCGGATGGCATTGCATCCCCAAATCGACTTGGCAACTGAGCCTCGCTGGGCAAGAATTAGTGGTAATTTTAGTGAAGATGCCGAACTGACGGCTCGATTGGTAAAACCCTACATTGAGCAAATGCAAACGACCAACCTAGCCGAGGGGATCGCTTGCATGACCAAACACTTTCCAGGGGGTGGGCCACAAAAGGAAGGTTTAGATCCCCATTTTTCCTTCCAAAAAGGACAAATCTATCCCGGCAATCAATTCGATTATCACCTGATACCCTTTGAGGCAGCTTTCCAAGCCAATACTGCAGCCATTATGCCTTATTATGGCATTCCTACTGACCAAACAGATGAAAATGTAGCCATGTCTTATAATAAGACGATCATTACAAAACTGTTGAGAGTCAAATACAAATACGATGGGGTTGTGTGTACGGATTGGGGCCTGATTAC
>JBCCSR010000173.1:0-8217 GCA_039199865.1 Bacteroidota bacterium | reverse complement strand
GGATGCCCTTTGTATTTCATGTGTACCCGAATTTGGTGGGTCCTCCCCGTTTCCAACTGACATTCAATCAGACTGATGTAATACATTCGTTCGAGAACGCGATAATGCGTCACTGCATGTTTGCCCGCCTCGCCCTGAGGGAATACAAACTGCTTCATTCTATTGCTGGGATCTCTTCCCACATTTCCAACAATTGTTCCCTCATCGTCCTTGAACTCCCCCCAAATAATTGCATTGTATTTTCGTTCGATACTGTGATCAAAAAATTGTTTGGACAATCCACTCATCGCCTGATCTGTTTTGGCGACGACCAAAAGACCGGAAGTATTTTTATCGATCCGGTGGACCAAATAAGGGCGATCCACCTCATTTCCCTCTTTGATGGGCATGTCTTGTCCTTGTAAATAATAAGCCAAAGCATTGACTAGAGTCCCCGACCAATTGCCAATACCCGGATGAACCGCCATTCCTACTGCTTTGTTGATGACCATTAAATGATCGTCTTCGTAGACGACGTCTAGTGGAAGATTTTCGGGGAGAATGGGTTGCGTTTCGCGGGGAGCGTAATCAAAACTTATCGTGATGAGATCACCTGGTCGGACCTTGTAGTTGGGTTTGACCTTTAATTCATCAACCAATACGGCTCCGTCTTTGATCGCTGCCTGAATTTTACTTCTGGACACCTGAAACAAGCGATCAAAGAGAAATTTATCAATGCGAACAGGCGTTTGCTTGGGATCCACCTTGAATCGATGGTGTTCAAACGTCTCTTTGTCCTTTTCGCCATTCATAGTGTTATCGACATCCATATCTTCAATGCATTTCTAATTGCTAAATAGATCAGGCAATTGCCCACTTACGCTCGTTTTCGATAGCCTATGAATTTTGTTGCAGGTATTTCGCGGAACATACAAAAATAAAGGAAGTTTTTTTATTCAGTTTGTTATATTTTTTGTTTTTTCCATTTTTATTTTGAATCACTCCTAAAATTTCTGTTCATGTCAAAAAAAATGGGTTTTGGATCGAAATGCGTTCATGAATTAAGCGATTTTAGAACGACCAAGCCACATCAATTGCCCATCTATGCGACCTCTTCCTTTGAGTTTGAAAGTATCGACCAGGGCATTGCCATTTTCGAAGGTAAGGAAAAAGGCCATGTCTACGGTAGGTATGGCAATCCAACCATTGAGGCGGTCGCGCAAAAAATTGCGTTGTTAGAGGCACACGGATTGGACATCAATGCACATGCTATTTTGGTCAGCTCCGGGATGTCTGCCATTGCCACTTTAATGATGGCCTGCTTGAAGTCGGGAGATAAAATTTTGACGCAAGGCAATCTTTACGGAGGAACTACCGAATTGTTCATCAAGGTGTTTCAACCGCTTGGCATTGAAACCATTTTAACGGATTTGAAGGACCTCAACCAAGTAGAAGCGCTCGTTCGCGAAGATCCTCGTATCCGTATGATCTATTTTGAAACCCCCGCCAATCCTACCTTAGCTTGTGTCGACATTGCTGCCCTCGCCCAAATTGCGCAAAATTACCAACGATGGACCGCCATCGACAATACTTTCTGTACGCCCTACTTGCAACAACCATTTGCGCATGGCGTCGACTTTATCATTCATTCGACGACCAAATACTTGAACGGTCATGGTAATTCTATTGCTGGCGCCATTGTGGGTAAAGACCCCGACTGGATGAAGAAAAAAGTATGGACGATCATGAAGTTGAACGGCAGCAATTGCAATCCCTTCGATGCTTGGCTGACCAATAATGGTCTGAAAACTCTAGAAATCCGAATGGATCGACACTGCCAAAACGCAATGGCCATCGCTCGCTTTTTGGAACAACAAGAATCAATTTCTAGAGTCAACTACAATGGATTGGAAAGTCATCCAGACCATGAACTGGCAAAAAAGCAAATGAAGGATTTTGGTGGAATGCTCAGTTTTGAGTTAAAAGGTGGGCTCGAAGCGGGCATTGCTTTTATGAATAAGATCCGGTTTTGTACCTTGGCTCCCACCTTGGGAGACGTCGACACACTTATCTTGCATCCAGCTTCCATGTCTCACTTAAATGTGGCCAAAGAGATCCGACTTAGGAATGGGATCACCGATGGCCTGATTCGACTTTCAGTGGGTATCGAATCGGTTGAAGATATCATTGCCGATTTGGAACAAGCCCTACATTAACGCTGATCAGAACGGATCTGGCCTCGTTTGCCTAAATTGATGACTTCCAGGTTTTGAATGGTTCCAGCATCGATTGTAAATCGAACGGCGGTCTTCTCGCGATGAAAACCATGGACGCCACAAGCTCCGGGATTGATATGCAGTAGATTCAACTGCTTATCTGGCATTACTTTGAGAATGTGAGAATGTCCACAAATGTAGAGATCGGGAGGATCTTCTCTTAACAATTCGCGGACGCGCTTGGTGTATCTTCCGGGATAACCGCCGATGTGGGTCATAAAGACTTCCAGTCCAGCACAATTGAAACGTAAATTCAAGGGAAACTCCTGCCGAATTTGATGATTGTCAATATTGCCGTATACTGCTTTGAAGGGTTTGAATTCCTCTAATCGCTCGACCACTTCCAGGCTACCAATATCTCCGGCGTGCCAGATTTCGTCGCAAGAAGCGAAGTACTCAAAGATCAAGGGATCTAGATGACTGTGCGTATCAGATAACAGACCTATTTTTTTCATGCCAATTTGGGCTAAAGTAGACAACCGATTTGTCAGACATCAGTGGCTAATCAGAAGTAGAGAACAAGCGAACGTATTTGCCAGAAACCCACATGTCGAGAAAAGAAATCCGATGCCAGTTGTTTTCACTCGTTTCGAACACCGTTACTGGAGTATCCTTAAGCAAAGCATCTACTTTTCTAAACTTTCGACCTGGTCCTGTTCGTACACTCAAGCCCTTGGGATCTTCATCGATCACTACTCCTTTAAATATTTCTTTGAGGTAAAATGAAGAGACCCATTTTTGTTCCGTACTAATTCTAGCCCAACGTCCTTGTCGTTCGTAGATGTCGACTACACTTCCTCGCATTAGGGAGCCCGCTCGCGCTTTGTGTACCGAAGGTCCAGTGCGTACATTCAGTTGATTGGCCCTAAGAACCATCGCGTAGCCGATGGGATCTTCGACTGGTGAATCGTTAAATACTGTTTTGTATTCCGGAAGTTTTTTCAGGGCTTTTTGCAATTTGGGAATAAAATTTTTCTTGGCGTCTTTCACTTTATTCCCACCGAAGAAATTGGTCCCAGGACAGCTCTTGGTGATGCCCTTTCCCTCTTTTCTTTTTCCGGACGATAGATCAAACCAATGATGGTAGACATTATTGGTATCGTTGGCTTCTAGCTTAAATTTTAAATTCAATACCGCATTGACATGCAAAATGGTCTTAGCATGTTCATCCGTCATTTTATCCTTGCCTTTGTCAAAATTACCTATGTTTTCGATGCAAATGGCTTCGGCATTGTTGCCTTTGATGCAAGCTGGCGCGGTATCGAAGGGACGTGTTCCAACAATAATTTTTCCATCTGGGAAGGTAGTGATTTGCTGACCGATGTCCTGCCATCTCCGTACATTGACATGGTAATTTTTCATCCCAATGACCAATGCGAAATGGTTATTGCCTTTGAAAGTGGTATAATCTGGGATGTAGGTATGATGATTTTGAATCATCGTTATTTTTCGACCAACATTTTGGCGCATGACCCAATCTTTGAATTCTGATCGATTCATGAGGATAAACCCTTGTTCTGTTTCCATTATTGAGGTGTTCTAAAGTGATTTAAGAAAAACAATAGGTAAGTAAGTGGTATTGTCGGAATATAATTGCTGCTAATGTAGGAAACTATTGATGGAATCACAAAAATAAATGGGTTTTCCTTAGGATATTTAGGTGCTTTAAAACCAATCGGTTAGTTCTTTGGAGCTGTGGCCTACCATTTGTAAAGCCAGGTACAAAAAGCGGGCTTTCCTCGCAGTATGGAAGAAAGCCCGCTCTGGTAAAAATGCAGTCTTTACCTACATTTTTTTCAACTTATCTTTGACCATAATCACTTTCTCTTTCTGCGTCTTCAGCCGTTGATCAATGTCGACTTTTTGTTCTTTATTTTTGACAATTTTCTCCTCGGCCTCTTTGATTTTTTTCTGGTAATTTTCAATGTCTTTTTCCAGTTTTTTCAATTCTTTTTCGTTCTTTTTCAGTTCTCCCTCAACTTTCTTTTGGTTCTTCTCTTCTAGTTTTAACAGTTCTTCAACGTTTTTCTTGTCGACTGTTTTGGCAAAGCTGACCAAAATATTCTGAGCTGTAGCGGAGGCTTCCGGATGGCCATTAGCAGTAACAAAGGCGCCTCCCAAATCAAACCAAACGGTCATCTGTGTTTCGTTGCCTAGTTCTTGGAATCTGGTGTAAACGTCCACGGTATTGTCACTCATTGAACTAATTTGAGCATTGTCAGTCATGTGCTCATCCGTTTTTTTATCTCGCTTGGTCTTTCCTTTGTATTCTTTCATGAATTTCGACCAAGATTTTTCCAGTTCTTTTTTCTCAGAGCTGGCTAAAATCACCGTGTAGGAATTTTGGCTGCCTTTACTCATTGACCGATCTCCCATTTTCACTTCGTGAACGATCTCTTCCTCAATGTTAATCGATTTTTTGTCCTGAGCAAAAATGAAACAATTGTTGAGGGCAAAAAACAAAACAAACAAAAGTGTCTTTTTCATAATAATTATTTGTATTTGATTGAATATCAGTTTTTTAAAGAAAACCACTAAAAAACAAATTTAATAAATTTTCTGCTTTATAGACGTGGATCTTGAAAAAGGTAACGGGCAATTCAATAAAAAGTCAGCTCATTTTTTTTTTTGACAGAAAACCAATCGCTGATGGTTCGGTTTTTGCACCGCCGATCTTAACACTCTGTTTTGTTTGTATAATTAATAATCACCTAAATTTTATTCACACCTTACTATGAGAATCTATTTGTATACTTTGAAAAAAGCGATTGTATTCCTGCTCTGCTTTAGTTGCCTCCCGTTGATTGCTCAAGACTGTGTCACATTCACAGGGCTATCTACTGGATCTTACGGAGTTACTGGAGGTTATCCTATCGGGACTGCATTTCACACAGAGTCGGGAATGCCAGTATCTTTGGCACCTTACCATTTTCCAAATGGAGATGTCAAAAATAATGTCTCTGTCTTGGCCGGTGAATTTTTCTGGTCAGGCTTATTCCTGGCCGCCAGCTCCACCTACATCAAAATGTTGAAAGCGGGCATGTACTTTGATTTCACCCAACCCGAAGCCGGAAAAATTGCCGAAACGGTTACCTTCGATTTTTTGGACTGGCAGGGTTACGTTAATCTCACTATCAATGACAACCCCGTCAACGTTGCAACGACTTTTTCAGAAATGGATACTGAAATTGTAGACGGAGTAAGCATGTCCGTGACCGAGGACAATGTAGGTTCCGGGGGAAAACGAGGTACCGTAACCCTTAGTGGAGACATCTACAGCATCATTATCGGTGCCGAAGATTTTGGAGTCGATAATGTCTGTTTTACCCTTAAAAATGCACCAGCGCAGACTTGTACCTTTTCCCAACTGACAGCAAGTCCTTCTGCCTGTTTGCAAGATGGTTCTTTCTCGGTAACAATTGATTTTACTCACGAAAATTCCAGTGGTACTTTTACCGTCAGTGGCAACGGCAATAACTATGGCAGCTTCAATACGGCCAGTTTACCCATCACCCTCAACTCGTTGGATGGTGACGGAACGACGAATTACCAATTTACCATAACGGATAGTCAAGATCCAGATTGTACCATCTCTACAAATATTGGTACTGTCTTTTGCCAACAACCTTGTTCGTTTTCCAATATGACGACAACTCCCTTGGCCTGTATCAATGGAAACTTTTCCGTTTTGATCAATTTTGATCATGTAAATTCTAGTGGTAGCTTTAACTTGACTGGTAATGGTGCCGCCTATGGTACCTACAGTATTTCTGATCTTCCTTTGCAAGTTGGAACTTTTCCTGGCGATGGCACAACATTCTACAGTTTTGCGGTAACTGACGTCAATGATAGCAGTTGTAAAGTTAGCCAGACCTTGGGTACCGTTAGCTGTTTACAACCCTGCGCTATTTCAAATATCAATGCAAATGTACAAGCTTGTGATGCCAATGGAGACTTTATGGTAAGTCTCGATTTTGATCATCAAAATTCTAGTTCATCATTTACCGTGAGTGGAAATGGCAATGATTATGGGACTTTCAGCACCAATGACCTTCCCATCAATCTGGGACCACTTAGTGGAGATGGGACGACCAGTTATGCTTTCGTGGTTAGTGATGCTCAAATAGCCAACTGCTCTGCACAAACGACTATTGGTACCATTTCCTGCACTCAACCTTGTAGCTTTACCAATTTGAATGCCAGTGCTGGTGATTGTGATCAAGATGGCTTTTTTGATGTGACCCTCAATTTTGAGCACGAAAATGCCAGTGGATTATTTACAGTGATTGGAGATGGGACGAATTATGGTAGTTTTAACATTGCGAATTTGCCCATTACCATTCCAGGACTTGAGGGAGATGGAACAACCAATTATGTATTTACCGTCATAGACAATGGCGCTCCAAGCTGCACAGCAACGACAACTTTGGGAAGTGTTTTCTGTGAACCACCTTGTTTGTTTACGGAATTTTTGGTGGAGGAAAGTGCTTGTCAAAATGGAGATTTTTATGTTCAAATTAACTTCAATCCTACCAATACCAGTGGATCTTTCAATATTGGAGGAAATGGAAATAGCTATGGAAACTATGCCAGCAATGATCTACCGATTATTCTCGGACCATTTTCCGGAGATGGCGTTACGACTTACGAATTTATTGTCACGGACAATCAATTTGAGGATTGTGAAGCGTTTGGAACAATCGGACCAATTACCTGTGAGGTGGCTCCTGAATGCGCCATTAGCGATCTAACAATTTCAAATATGGAATGTACTTCGGCCTCTACTTTTAGTGCAACCCTTAACTTTCAATATCAGGGGGTAGGCAATGCTGGGTTTCGCCTGTATCATCAAGAACAACAAATTGGAATTTACAACTATAATGAATTGCCCCTCAATCTCAACAATCTAAATCATGGGGCAGCGCCAATGGAAAGCATTCGAGTTTGCGATACCAATGATCCAGACTGTTGCCAAGTGATTGAATTCGAAACGATGGACTGTAGCAGTTCTGGATGCTTGATCTCTGAAGTATTACTCAACCGTCGCGCCTGTGAAGGAGGACAATTTATGGTAGATCTAGACTTGAGTATACAGTCTGGTGGTTTGCTCGGTTTCCAAGTATTGGGCAACGGCAACAATTACGGGACCTACAGCTATGATGATTTGCCGCTGAGCCTAGGCCCCTTTGATGGCAATGGCTTGAGCCAATACGACTTTTTTGTCATTGATATGTTGGATCCTACCTGTCAAAACGTTGGCGAAATAGAGGCCTACAATTGTATCGAAGAATGTAGTATTACCAATCTCAACTCAAACATCGGTTCTTGTGATGATCAAGGAGAAACCTTTGCCCTACTTTCTTTCGATTCGGATAACACGAGTACGGACTACGCGATTTTTATCAATGGAAGCATTCAGGCCAATCACAATTACAGTGCTGGAGCAATAACCATTGGACCCTTACCGGGTGACGGCACCACCATTTATCAAATCACGGTGGTTGACAATGACCAAAATGCTTGTAATGCAAGTATTGACATTGGTCCGATTGAATGTGAGCAGACTACTTCAACCACTGAACTGAGTGAAAGTGAAGTAAGGTTTTACACGAGTAGAGATACCGAATTGCTCTACCTCGAAATAGCCTCCGGCATGGGCAATGGGCAAATGGCCGTCTACAATACGGTTGGCCAAAATATGATGAACGACCAATTGGTCCGTGGGCAAGGTCAATATCAGTACGATCTTTCGCAGCTGAGTAGTGGCGTTTATTTCTGTCAAGTACTTATTGACGGAAAAATGAAAACATGGAAATTTAGTAGATTTTAATTATACAGATAGATCATTTTCAGAGTCACTTCCGCTGGTCGGGAGTGGCTTTTTTTATTCTTTGATCAATTTTTTGGTGTATCTTCTCCCCTCTTGATCCGTCCATTTTAACAAGTAAGTACCAGGGGCAAG
>JBCCSR010000172.1:0-8224 GCA_039199865.1 Bacteroidota bacterium | reverse complement strand
TTTCGGAGATTTCTTGAAGTTTCTTTCTCAACCATTCTTTTTCAACCAGCACTTTACACTCTTCAACTTCTTTGAGTAGTTTGTGTACCCGATCTTTGTCCCAATAGGTCTTGGGAGAGTAAATGCGTTTGAGGAAGTCGATAAAATTATTATAGCCTTCTCGCTTTAATTCGGGAAGCAAGGTCTTAGAGATTCGAAAAATGTAGACTTTAAAAGCATTCATTCGTGGATCGAGCAAGACGGACTGTTGTTCGTAGTAAATTTGTAACTCCAAACGCTTGGCGGCAATTTTATAATACATGTCTTCGTAATTGTCCGATAAATATTCGAGGGCTTTATCGTATTCTCCGAGGGCGAAGTGATAGGTGGCCAGGTTAAAGGAATACACCTCCTCCGGATGTTTGGCGCCAACAATTTTATCTTGATACGCTTCCATAAAGGATTTGACCCACTCGTACTGTTTGAGTTTAAGGCCCAGCGCAACAATATTTCGGAAAGTGCCTGCATTCAGGCCGTCTTCGTAGAGCAGGTAGCCCCTTTCGAGATGCAAGCGATAGTACTTAAACGTTTCCTCCAAAAATTGCTCATTCCCCTGATTGTATCGATCGACACTGTAACTCCGAATGATGGTTTGCAGATCTTTCATCTGATGAAGCGGAATGTGGGGTTCATTTTCTTCCAGCTCTTGGCTGAGTTGTCGAAATACTTCATCGGCATTTTCCGCTTGCAGCAACTGAAAGGCCTGATGGTAAAGGCGGAGAATCGGAATCTTGACATAATGCTCTTGTTCAAAAACGGGAGCGATTCGGTTGATGATTTCCAGGCTATCTTTGAGGTCGAGCGTCTGATGGTATTTATTTTGCGCAAGCAGGCGACAAGCATACTCCAATTTGGCGACCATATAATAAATATCCAAACTTTGTAGCGTTGCCGTCAGGTTGAGGTCCTCTCGACGTGTGTTGTAGAAACTCTCCCAGTTGGCCAACTCCTCTTCGATCAAAAACTGATTATAGTAAAAGTCTTTATCTCTTTCCTGGATTCTATTTTGTAACTTCCTAATCGATTCAATATTGCGAAGAAACAGCTTATCGAGATGACGTTCTCGGTAAAAAGTTGAAAGGACAATGTTTTGCTGGGTTTTGTTTTCCTTCAGATTGGTTTGTTCGTAGGCCAAGAACAATTGGATGTGCTTAAGCAGGCGCGTCATCAATCGATCCATCTTCCCCTTTAAAGGTTTTTGATCGGGAAAAATGGAAGTATATGCATTGGCCTTACTCAAATCCGCATGCTCAAAGTTGGGATAATAGTTATAGATGAATTGAAACAAACGGAGTACTTCTTCATCTAGCTTACCATTGAAAAAATAGGGAGATTCCAAAAAAAGCAGCAGCTTTTTCATTTCGGTCTTCTCTAAAGTACGAATCAAGATCAAAAGTTTGCTCTCTCGCATGCAAAAATAGGGTTGATCAGTGGGTTAAATGAATCCAAAAAAAAGTCTCAAAATTTGTAATCGAATATTTGAACAAATTCTCTCATATTTACAATATCAATTGATTTAGTGCACAAAGACAAGGAGAAAACGGCCACTTCTCACAAACAAACCAACTTCGATATCGATATACGAGACTGGTGGCTACTCAATCGACACCATTCCTACCCAATCGATCAATTGGAATGATCCTTTCCTTATGGTTCAAGCTGAATACTTGAGCACTAAGATATTGGTTCAAATACTATAATGTACGATTTCCTACGTAAAAACTAACATCCATGAAAAGTTCAAAAAACAAAACGACCTTACTATGCCTTCTAATTGCTTTCTTTTTCTGTATCAGCTCCCCAACCAATGCACAATACATCTTTCCACTGAGTACCTTCAGCACCGGTTCGGCAGCCTCTGCCGTATCCAATAAGCTAAGTGCTCAAGTCAACGTCAGTCAAGGGGAACTCCTGACCTTTTTTAATGGCCTCTTTAGCAATTCCGGAAGTCAACTTGAGGGGGTGCGACCAACAATTAGCTCCCTCAATGCCCCCACAATGACCCTGGATTGGTCGCCAATCGAGGGCAGCACGAGCTACAACATTGCTTACAAAAACCTTAGCGAACCCGGTGATGAAGGCTTGATAAATACTACCGAAACAAGTTACACCTTCAACAATCTACCCCAGAGACTGTATCTCTTTGCCTTCTATGCCGAGGTTAATGGGATCACGTCTAATCGAGTCAATTTCATCATTGTTGATCTCGATCTCAGCATCATCATCGACAATGATATTTTCATCCCAACAGAGGAAGAAAAAACACCCAATGATAAAGAAGAGGGCTGTCCCGATGAAATACCAATCGATGTATCGACCAACACCGATCATGAATACTCTATTGGTTTTGAATGGACCAACCCTTGCCCCATTACCAACTACCGAGTTGTGGTCGAGCGAGTCAATGCCAACGGCAACTCCTATCAATCCAACTACGAGGTAGAGTACAAAAAGAGTTTGACCGTAGGGGGTACTGACCTCGTCAGAATTGCTAGTGTTGGTACCAATCCGGGTGATCCGGGTGATCCACCACTGGGGAACCACCATGTCGGACGCAACAACCAATACGAAGTACTGCTAACGACGAATTATTTTACGGTCATTTTTCCTCACCAAGATAAAATGGAATTCGCAAGCGTAGAAGCGTTTCAATGCGCCTGTGCCATTTCTTCCCCTCCTGGTGATGTCAAAGGAATTCGAAAAGTCGATGCCATCAATCCCAAACTTCAACCCAATCCCGTTTTTTCAATTGGTACCTTGCGATACGAACTTGACGAACCTAGCGATACGCATATTTATCTCGTGGATGCCACCATGAGAAAAAGACAAACCCTCCTATCAGCTACCCAACAAGCAAGAGGACCCCATCAGCTAGACATCGATATGCAACACCTATCAGCGGGAGTTTACTACTGCGTCATCCAAACACAATATCAGCAAAAAAGCATTAAAATTATTAAAGTCGATTGACAAAACTGTTTTGTTTTTTTTTGACTTTCGCCCCCTTTTCGACTTTGGAAAGGGGGCTTTCTTATTGGGCAATAAGATAGCAAATTTCATCTGTTTTGAAAAATCTATTCTTCACCACCCCAAACCAAGAGGGCAAGGGCTGGACTATCCCCCACCCTTCACAAAAAATGACTCTGTATTTTGGTCCATTCAAAAAACGCTTCAAATGAATAGTAAAATAAATTCATATATAGATTATACTACTGTTATATGATTTCAAAAAACCGCCACAAATATGTAATTGGTTTTATTAAAAGGTCGTCGCATATTTGCATTGTAAGTTTTTTATACGCGTATACAGGTGGATGCCGAAAAGCCTGATTACAAAAAAGAGTAAGCATTATACTTTATTAAAATCACAACAGTCATGAAAAACCTTATCCTTACCTTATTGGTACTTGCCATTACTATTCCTACCCTTATTGCTCAACCTGCTGGTTACGACAAAAATTTTAGAAAGATCGGTGAAAACCACAACAAGCTAATCCGATATGTTCTCGACCGACTCACCTCCAATCCCAACATGAGGGAAGTCAATCAATTGATCAGTGATGGAATGGCGGGTATTTATAAAGGAGCAAATGTTTATGATGCTTACGAAAAGCATCCAGAATTCAAAACCTATGTCGACGATTATCACAAGGCAAAAGATAAAGTCGCCTACGTCAACCGATATTTGTCACGAAATGCTCGCGTGTATTTCAAGCAAATCATTACGGCCACCAATACGGAAAGCCACGAACAGCTGGTCGAACAAATGGAGAGCATCATCGAAACGGTCATCGCTAGTGAGTTATCAACAGATGAAAAGAATGCCCTACTCTACGGAGCGAGCGTAGGTATGAGTAGCTCTGCTTTATGGAGAGGCCTAGAAGGACCACTCATGTGGAAAAACTCGCCAGAGGCTCCTGCATTAGCTACCCTTTCCGCAAATGGAGGGGAAGACATTCTCGTCAGTGATGCAGCCGGAGCCGTCGGTGGAGCTGCGGGTTCTGCAACCGTCACTTGGATCTTAGGACCTGGTATCGTCCCAACCTCTGGTGCAGCCGGCCTCTTTGTTGGTAGTGGTAGCTCAGTCGCAACGGGTGTCAAAAAATTGTGGAATTGGATTGTCGATTAATCCCTTGATTCCTTCAACTAGTTCTAATTGTAAGATTGCCTAGGCAGACCTAAACGGTCACCTCACTACGTTTTGAGAATAGAGTGGCATTGCTTTGCGTTTCCAAACAGTATATGCACTCTATTTTCGAAACTTTATTAAAATCACAACAGTCATCAACAAATTTTCAAGCGCTAAAAATAGACTTTATTACAAATCGTTTTGTGAAGAAAGAAAAGGAGAGGCTTTGTCGCGAATCAATGAAGACGTGCAGCCCAATCGCCAGAGGCTATTGAGGGGAACGGGCGAAACAGAGCCGGGACAAATAATTCATTTTCTTATCTACCAATAGCATTGGCAATAAAGTCGACTATACTTGATTCATTTTAGCACTTTATGATAGGTAAATAAATGGTTGGTTCATCACCAACCATTTGCCATATCATCTCAATCTTACTTTTCTTAGGATCTAGTCCATTGTATGCTTCACCTAAAAATCTTTCTAACCATGTTCCAGTACAACCAAGTTCTCAGAGCTGTTCTACTGTCTTTGCTTTTGGTAGGAATCATTAGCAAAGGTTTTGGGGAGAACGACTCTTTGTCTATCAACAGCTGGATTTTGCAAGGAATGGAAGAAATGCGCCTGCTCACCAACAGCTATTATTCTAATTCCAGCAAACTCATCGACGCGGTCGATTCGATTGACCAACTCCTCCAGCCCAAATATTTATCCACCGAGCGAGTACAAAATCAGTTTTTACTCCACCTGTATCAACGCATTCAACTCAGAGAGCAAGCACAATTACTCGAACAAGATTACGAATTGAAATTACTCAAACTTCGTTACCGAAAAGCCATCGAACTCATCAAGTTACTCTACGAAAAAACATTATCACTCGATCATCACTTTAGCAGTATGCAAGCGCATCAACAAATTCTGAAGTTATCCAATCCACAAAGCTATCCCGATTTCAAACAGATTCAGGGAATGGTAAAAGAAAGGGTTCAGAAAAAACATCGTTTTCGCTTGCCCAGTCTTCTGGAGTCCAATGCTTATCTCTCTGCCACCTTTTCACTCATCAGTACCCTTTTGCCTGGGAGTGAAAATAAACACAAGCAAAAAAATTTTGAAAAAATTGCCTGCATTCTCGACTTCACGGTTAGAATGAATGCCGACCTCAATATCATTTATTTTGAAACCGAATTTTTGCGCGATGCCAATGTCCGACTGAAAGAAGAATGTGAGATTTTATTTAAAGATTGTGCAAAAGTTATCGGCTACAAACACGCATTGATCAGTTGTCGAGAACAAGATGATTGGGAGATGGTCTACGAACTTTTGGATCGCTACGTCGAACAACTCCTCGACCAATTGGAGAACAGCAACAAAACGACTCGGGTAGCGCAAAAAAAAGAGGTTAACTTACGTTTTACCATCGATCGAGTCGTCGATTACATCAACCAATACCTCAACTTCATCAATCAAAGTCGAGAATACTACAGTAAATTCAACAAGATTATTTTTAGTTACGAAAACATTCAGATCTGTATCGAACAACTGCCCCAAGAATATTTACTACTCAAAAAAGACATCAGTACCACCATCGAAAAATTCAATCATTCTTATTACATGCCCGAACTAAAAGGTTCTCGTCTAAAAGCTTTGCTCTACGGCGAACCAGAAGGCTAAAGAAATGAATGAATAAATTGGAAAATTTTCTATTTTACGTTCGAAAATAGCGTTCGATATGAAAATTGTCCAAATTACAGATTTACACATTGATGAAAAAGGAGAATATCCTTTTAACATCGACGTACGCAAGAACTTTACAAATATTCTCCAAAAGGTTAGGGATATCAGTCCCGATCATCTGGTCATTTCCGGCGATCTCTGTTATCGAACCGGAGATGCCGCTATTTACAAATGGATCAAAACCCGTCTCGACCTACAAGAATTTTCCTACAGTGTCATCGCAGGCAATCACGATGATTCCGCTTTGATGGCCAAGACCTTTCAAATCGAACGCCTACTCAATGATGACGAACTTTATTATGCTAAAAAAATCAAAAAGACTTCTTGTCTTTTCCTCGATACGGCAAAAGGATACCATTCCGACCATCAACTCAAATGGATCAAACGACAATTGAAAAACAACAAGGAAGCGTTGGTCATTTTTATGCACCATCCTCCCATCAAATCTGGTGTTCCCTTCATGGATCAGAAATATCCACTTCAAGACATGGATGCCATCCAAGAGATTTTCTTTCAATACCCTCATAACCTACAGGTGTTCTGTGGCCATTATCATACAGAAAAAACCATCCAAATCAACAACTTAATGGTACAGATCACGCCTTCCTGCTTTTTCCAAATCGACCAAAATGAAGCGGAATTTAAGGTTGATCATCATCGCGTTGCCCTACGATGTATTGAAAAAGTCAATGCTTGCTTTCAAACCAGTGTCCACTACATTGATGGCAGTTTTATTGACCCAAAATAAGAGAAAGGGCCTTCCAAAGAAAACCCTCTCTCTTTCCTTACTCATTCAATTGTCGTCATTCACACAACTGATTCAATTCGATTGATCAAGCCCTTAACGGGCAATGACCATTTGCTTGCTGATCCGTCCCGTTTGGGTCTGTAAAGTATATACATAAACTCCGGTGGGCAGCTCTCTTCCGTCAAAGGAGATCTCGTGATGGCCCTTGCGCAAACGATTGGCCTCAATGGGACGAGCAATCACTTGGCCATTGATATTGCTAATGGTCAAACTCACTTCTGACGCTTGTTCCAATTGGAAAGCAAACAGGGTTTGTTCCGAAAAAGGATTGGGCGTATTGGTCAGTCGAAGCTGATCCACGTTTGCTCGATTTCCACCACGATCGGGAGTAAAAGAAA
The DNA here is from genome assembly GCA_039199865.1 of Bacteroidota bacterium. Classification (GTDB taxonomy): domain Bacteria; phylum Bacteroidota; class Bacteroidia; order Chitinophagales; family Saprospiraceae; genus JALZUU01. Next base: position 1,178 of record JBCCSR010000172.1, on the reverse strand, counting down.
AGCCCGAAATGGTAATGACGATTCTAGAAAATAAGCCTACGCCGCCATTGTCATTGGCCGCTAACTGATTTCCCTCTGGACCGTAAAGGTGTAAGTAGGTATCAGTAGTCGATCCATTTTCTGGATGCGTCTCAATGGTAATGATATTTCCGGACCGGGTCATGGTCAGTCGATAATCTCCGGTGACCTCTGGTGTTTTTCCCCTAACTCGAACATAATAACTCGCATAGTTAACGGGCGATAAAAATCTGAAATAATCATCTTCTCCCGGAGCAATGCAGGCATTGGGTAAATTGTAGAAAGACCCCGTTCCCGTACTGTAAGCCGTTTCAAAAGAGTTATTGACTTCGTACGGATCAAAGCAACCTCCTCCCGGTGAGATGCTAATTGCATCAATCGCCATATCGCTGGTAAAGCCGTTGCCCGTAAAGCCATTGAAACGCAGTTGGATGGGCTCCTCCCTAAAATTATTCAGACTGACCGTTTCGGTCAACCAGTCCTCTCCTTGTGCCCCCAGGTAACTTCGCAGGGTCATCCAAGAATTTCCGTTGTTGGAACTCACTTGCAATTTTAGATTCCCCATTCTACTACCAGACATGTGATAGGCATAGGTAATGCTTGGGTCTAAAGTCTCCGAAAGATCCAGACAGGGCGAAATCAAGTTGGCCGTTTTGTAGGGATGATTGCTTCCCGAGGCTTCGGTAAAGGCGTAGTTGGATCCCGCAAAAGCGCTGCTTGGACCAGTGTTATTTGAAGGGGTGGAGCCACTTCCAATGGACCAATCAAAGTCGTCATTAGGATCTTGCACCCAGGGGCCAATTGAGCTTTCAAAACTTTGACTGCTGGGCAGGGTGGCGTATGGTCCGGAGCAGGGCTTGGGAGGCTCCGGGGCTTGTCCATTTTGAGCCACCATAACACTCCCAGTACCGGAAATACCGCATTGTAAGATCAGGGTAGCCAAACGACCGGAAGTAGTAGTATTCGGAGCGCAAGTGATGGTCACTAGTTGATTGCCCAAGCCAGTTCCGCCACTTGGTGAAAAAGTCAACCAGGGATAAGTCACCGCGGTATTGATCTCCCAGGGTTCTCCTCCGGGAATGACAATTGTCGTTTGCGTCCCTCCATTTTCATCAAAGGCTAAAAAATTAGGGGTGGCACTCATGACACAAGGATTTCCC
>JBCCSR010000171.1:0-8241 GCA_039199865.1 Bacteroidota bacterium | reverse complement strand
TTGCCATCGAGATTGATGATCTTATTTTCATAAAAAGCATTTTGATTGTTATTGCCCGCAATGCGGGCAGCCGTAATGGCCGACCCAAAAGCAAATTCATGACTAATCATTTTAACGTCAAAAATGGCCGAAGCAATCGGTGCTCCTCCATTGGGCTGTTCCGCCTTGATCACAAGATTAGCTTTCCGCAAATTTTCAATCCGCGTTGCTGCCTCCGCTCGCCAAGGGGCATCTTCCTCATAACCTCCGTATTTATCATTGTGAAACTCAGCGGGGAGGTCAGATAAATTCACCGCATTGCCATAATTGATGGCGGTAAGTCCTCCTAGCTGAACCGTCTGTGGCTGAAAAGCCAAATGTAAGCCCAGGTCCAATTGGTTGGGGCCATAGCTGCCATCCGCTTCAAAAGGCAATAAGAACTGGGTCCATTCCTCTGTTAAATTGACCGTAATATAAATTTGCTTTTCAAAGGTCGTCCCACGTTCCACGAAAACATTGACTTTTCCCGGACCTCCTTGCGAACGCAACCACAAAACCAATAATACTTTGTCTTCATCCTGTACCGAACCCACATTGCCAATCTTCCATCCACTGTCCCAAGGATTGTTGCCCGTTTGGTTGACCACAATTTGGGAGGCACTGGCAAAATCTTGGTCGCTGACGTTGATCACCGATTCATTGTTTCCCCAGTTGACCACCGAGCTGTAAATGGCCGCTTCATTGTCCGCAATTAACCATTCTCCACTGGGCAAACCATACTCCGAGCTTAAACTGGCCGCCAAATTTGAATGATAAGCATCCTGCGCTAATAGTGTATGAAAAAAGAATAAGCCACAGAGTAAAAGTTGAATTTGTTTCATGGTACTGTGTTGCAAGTAACTGCTCCAAATAGCGCGTACGCCATGACGGCTATTTTTGAATCCGTTACTAAGATGAAAAAAACGGGTTTTACTAGCCAGGCTTGGCACATCCGATGATGGGATGGCCCAACCTGGTTTTCAATAAATTCGAGTTCTACAATTTGCAGTAAAATGAATGCTTACCGCGTCTTAGCAATCGCAATCGCTTTGGTATTTTTACCATTGATCGTCAATTGTAAAAAGTAAATGCCTTCGCCAAACTGTTCGATATTCATCTGTTCAAAATTGTTACCACTCGCCAATCGCTGAACCACACTGGCATCCAACAATTGTCCCAATTGATCGTACAAACGCAATTGTACTTCGCTGGCTTCCACCAAATCGAAACTAATACCGATTTGATCAACGGCCGGATTGGGATAAACTTTTAAGGCTTCGAGCTCGGGAATTGCTTCAACGTTGGTCACCAATTCCTCTCCAAAGGAGATCCAATCGATGCTCAAGGTTCCATTGTATGCTCCCGTTCCGGGATCGAGGAAGAACTGCAAATCAGACACCCTTTGTCCATCTACCGGACAAGGACCAAGCGTACAAGGTGTTCCACCAAAACCACCATCGGTATAAGTCCCCGCATAATTGTATTCGTAAATGGCATAAGTGGTCGTCAAGGTATTTTGAATCGAAGGATTTGAAGTGACAAAACCCTGTACATCTTGTAGATCAACTCGGAGTACCGTACCATCATTGCTCGACTTGGCACGAACGAACAGCCGATCCTGGCTGTCAACCGAATTGGCCACTAGCGGGTCATTGGTTACCAAATCATGGGTGGTATAAACTAGCGGGGCAAAAGCACCACTCATTCCGTCTCCCTCTACGATCCATTCTCCATTGACAATGGAACTGACCAAACCACCATTATCACTGATATTCGACAGATCATCGCTCTGATAGTCATCGAAATAATTGGGAATACCGACTGGGGTTTCGTCAATGGGTTGGCCAAAGGAAATCCAGTCAATGTCTAGCGTTCCATTAAAAGTACCCGTTCCTGGGTCAATAAAAAATTGCAATAAATCAATGCGTTCTCCATCCACTTCACAAGGCCCAGCAGTACATGGTGTTCCACCAAAACCTCCGTCCGTATACGTCCCGGCATAATCGAATTCCAAAATCGTAAAGTCTGTTTCCAGAGGTTGCTCCACCGAGGGACTAGAGGTGACGAAGCCATCTAGATCTTGTAAATCAATGCGCAAGACTGTTCCAGCTACTGAGGCTCTTGCTTTTACAAACAATTTATCATTGCTGGCTACGGGACTAGCCAAAATACTGGTTCCACCAATTTGATCGTGAATATCATAACTTACTGGCGTAAAAGTTCCGCTCGTTCCATCCCCCGTGATCGTCCAGATGCTCTCGTCAATTGAACTGACCAAACCACTCACATCGGTAATGAATAGTGGATCTTCATTTTCATAATTGTCCGAATAATTGGGAATGCCGGTTGGTCCACCATCAATGTCTAGTGGTGCGCCGAAGGCAACAAAATCCAAAGTAATGGTTCCATCAAAACCTCCATCAACTGGATTGGGATAAAACAAAACAGTGGCGATGACGGTGGCATCTACCGGACAAGGGCCTGCTTCACAAGGTGTTCCACCAAAACCACCATCGACGTACTGGCTAGTAAAATCGTATTCAAATACTTGGAAGTCCGTCGACAAAGACTTGGTCAAAGAGGGTTGAGATGTGACAAAGCCTAGGGTATCGACCAAGTCAATTCGGAGCGGTACTCCATCCACACTAGATTTGGCACGGATGTACAATTTGTTATTGCCCGTAGCATCCACCCTGAGTTCCGTACCATTACTTTGATCATGTGTACTGTAAGCCAAGGCAGAAAAGGGTGCCGCCGTGCCATCTCCGGTAATGGTCCAATCAGAATCCATTTCCTGGCTCACCAAGCCGAATGGATCAACCACATTGGTATTGGAGTTGTTGTTGAAATGATCGCCATAAACAGTTACACCGGGAGGAGAAGGAGGATCTAAAGAAGTACCTACCGAAATGTAGTCGATACTCACTGTTCCCAAAAACTCTCCTACCCCTGGCTCTACAAACATCAATAAATTGGCAATTCGCATCGGATCCAACGGACAAGGAGCGGTGCTCATGGTACAGGGAGTCCCGCCAAAGCCAAGATCGTTGTAAACGCCAGTGTAATCAAATTCGAAAACCTGGTATTCCGTACCCAGGATTTTGGTAATCGAGCCTTCCGTAGAAACAAAGCCATTGATGTCTTGTACATCCAAGCGGAAAGCTGTGCCTTCGACGCTGGATTTGGCCTTGATATAAATCTTGTTGTTGCCACTTACATCAATATCAACGGTATCTAGAGTCGTGGGATTTCTAAAAATATAAGTGAAAGGATCCCACATTGCAGAAGTCCCATCTCCGGTGAGTTCCACCTCAGAGTTGGCCTCGTCAACGGCAATCGTGTAGCCCGGTGCAATAAAATCAAAGCCCCCAATGGAGTAGGTCTGATCTTCAAAATGATCTTGGAAGATGTCAGACATCAAAACGGGATCGGGTTCTTCTCCGAAAGCGATGTAATCAATGACAATTGTTCCTCCGAAGCCTCCCGAACCGGGATTGACAAAAAATAAGAGTTGTTGAATCTGGGAGCCATCTACTGGGCAAGGTCCCATAGTACAAGGAGTACCTCCAAAACCACCGTCGACATAACTGCCGGTAAAATCATATTCCAAGACCATATACTCAGTGGTCAAAGTTTTGGTCAGTCCAGCTTGAGAGGTGGCAAACCCAGGGGCGTCTTGTAGGTCCAAGCGCAATTGAGTGCCTACATTACTGGCTTTTGCCCGAACAAAAACTTTGTTGGTGGTCGTTGCATCTACCAACACTTCTGTACCTGCGGATTGGTCGTGGGGTTGATAAACCACTGGATCAAAAGGGCCTCCCAAACCATTGCCGGTAAGGGTCAGTTCAGAATCTGCTTCACTAAAACTAAATCCATTGCCGGAAAGGAAAGCCGGATCATCATTGTCAAACTCGTCGAGGTAAACCTGAGCACTCAATTGTAGGGAGCAACTCATCAGAAAGAAAGAGAGAGACAGGAGTAATATTTTTTTCATATTCTCTGGTTTTGATTTGTGGGTACAAACAATCCAGCTGGATTGTTTTTTACACCAACGGTTATGTAAGTAATTGATTGTAGCTATTTCAATGACTAGTATTTTAAATTTTGTCTAGTCTTTGTTCTAATATTATAGGATTTCACATTACAAAATTTCAACAAAACGGAGATTGTCGATATTGACCTCCAAGATCTGGTTGGTCCCTTCTACATTGTTTAAGTGAACCTTTACGGTGCGAACTTTTGCCGGATCAATTGATGCTCCATTGAGGTCGGTAAAACGGTTGAGTGGAATGCTGATTTCTCGCCATCCATCCCAGTCGACTTCTATTTTTTCGGTAAAGTCATTAAAGGAACCATCTCGTTCCAAGAGTACGATGATCAGGTGAGTAAATTGGTTGCCATTGCTGTGGACATCCATTTTTAACAACGTATTGTTATTACTGGTTCGAATGCCAAAGTTGTCAAACACATCGGTGTCCCAACTGTGGTTTTCGGCACCTCCAATCCATCCGATTCCAAATTCATCTCGTCCCGTCAAGCGCAAAAAATTACCATCTAAAGCAAAAGGATTGTTGACCTGTACCGCATTATTGGCATTTTGATCGACACTTCCCACAAACAACCATTTATTGGTTTCTGCTCGTAAACCATTGCCATCAAAATCATTGACCAAGATGGTATTGGTAGAGAAAAAGGGAACGGGAGAACGGGTTAAGCCACCATTGGCCACTACCGTAATACTTCCTTTACTGACACCATCCGGAACGATGACCACAATAGAGTCTTCGTGTGCGGAAATGATATTTGCAGCAATGCTATCGAAAAAGTAGACTTCGAGCGGTTCAAAAAAGTTCTCCCCATAAATGATCACTTCTTGGCCAACATCAGCCGATTCGGGGGTGAAATTAAAAATTTCCGGAGGATCGAGCGTTACTCTAAAATTGGTGGTCAACACCCCGGAAGCCGTCTCCAATGTCACTACGTGATCTCCCAAAGGAAGGCTTTCCGGAATGCGAAACAACAATGCGTTTTCGGAATTGTAAGCCGTGTTAAAATTGACTACCTGATCACTAAATTTCATGGTTTGAATATTGGCCAAGTTCTTTCCCTCAAAAGTGACCAAGGTACCGGCAGAACCAAATTCCGGAGTTACGCTCAGTAATTCTGGCTCGGGCGCTTTGCTACAAGTAGCCAGAAGAATAGCGAAAAGGGAGACAAAAAATATTTCTTTAAGTTTCATAACAAGCAGGAGATTTAGATTCTAGTAACCAGGATTTTGGGTCAGCAATGGATTGGTTTCCAACTCGGCACTAGGCAAGGGAAACAGTACGTGATGATTCTGAATATTTTTTCCGTGCAAGGTCAATAGCTCTACGGCCTTTCCGGTCCTGACTAGGTCAAACCAACGTTGATTTTCAAAAGCAAATTCCAATCGTCTTTCCTCCAACATAATCTCTCGATTGATGAAAGCTAAGTCTTCCAAACCGGCGCGAGCGCGTACTTCATTGAAATATTGCAAGGCTTCGGCATTGGCCGTTTCTCCTCCTTGAATTTCCATGAGGGATTCTGCGTATATCAATAAGACATCTGCGTAACGAATCAAATGCGCATTCATGGGAGTACTCATAAAGCAAATATTGCCTCCACTACCTACCACGTACTTTTTAATATTGGTCATGCTCGCGGAAGCGCCATTGGAAGGATAAGTGTAGCCTCCATCAATGGCGTTGATTTCAGGGTAATGCGTATTGGGAGTCATGATGGTAGGATCTTTGCGAAGATCATTGTCTTCGAAAGCATCCGAAATGGTCGTTCCGGGATTGTTGTTGACTGGACTCGTGGGAATTTGTGATCCCCAGCCATCCCGATCCTTGGTAATTCCTTCTCCCCAAGGAGCAAAAAAAGCTTGCATCGCATTGCCCGTTCCGAAGGCTCCACAACCGGAATATTGTACTTGAAAGATCGCTTCTGAATTATTATCGGCCGTTTCCAAACGCCAGTTATCCGCATAGTCTGCCATCAAAGCATATTCTCCCGAATCAATCACCTGCTTGGCTCGATCGCGAGATTGACCATATTCCCGGCGGGTCAAATGTACTTTTGCCAACAAAGCAGCTGCCGATCCCTTGGTTGCTCGTCCCAAGTTTTCTCCACCTCTTCGCAGAGGTAGGTGATCGACGGCAAAGGCCAAATCCTCTTTGATGAACGCGTAGACATCGTTGGCCAAATCGCGTTCAAACAACATATTTTCGCCCTGTACTGGAGGCGTTGTAATCAAAGGGACTCCTCCGTAAATCCGAACCAGATCGAAATAGGCCAGCCCACGTAAGAATCGCGCTTCCGCACTAAAAACATTGCTCTGGACCTCATCGAGCTCGGAATTTGGAATTTTACTCAAAATGATATTGCTAAAAGTAATGAGTCGGTAACGGGTGGCCCAAAAGGTCGCTACCGGTGGCGTATCGCCATTCATGGTAAAATTGTCGATCGGAGAAAACTCGGGATCCGTTCCTCCGGGCTGACTATTGTCACTTGGCACTTCCAACATCATCCAGGCTTTTCCGTACCAATCAAGGTCTTGCAAAGCGACATAGGCGGAAAGTAAAGCGCTATTGACTTCACTAGGCGTTCGATAAAAATTATCTGAAACGATTTCATCCAAAGGTTCTCGATCGAGAAAGCCGCTACAGCCAATGAGGCTGAACAACAAGGGAAGTAGAAATAAAGTAAAATATTTGCGCATCGTTTTATGTTTAAAGCTCAACAATGATGATGAGTCCAATTGTTAAAAGGTAGCATTCAATCCAAAAGTGTAGGACCGAGCAATGGGATAACGTCCATTCTCTACTCCATTGACCAAAGGATTTTGATTGAAAGAACCGATCTCCGGATCATAGCCAGAAAAGTTGTTCCAGGTATGTAGATTTTGAGCACTAATGTAAAAGCGAAGGTTCTGCAAGCGCATTCGCTTCCCTAATTGTTTGGGCAAAGTATAGCCCAGGGTGATGTTTTTAATCCGTAAAAAGGAACCATCCTCTACGAAGCGATCGGAAATTCTTCGATTGAAATTGGGATCGGTATGCGTGGCTCGCGGTAGGGTCGAACTGGGTTCGCTATTGCGAAAACGCTGATCGACTTCAACGGCCTGATTGACCAAACCCGCCATTCCTTCAATGTCTCTACGGATCAAATTGAGGATTTCATTTCCGTAAACAGCTTGTAGAAAGACCGAGAAATCAAAGCCTTTAAAACTAAAATCATTGGTAATATTGAAGGTAAAATCGGGATGAGGACTGCCCAAGAAAGTTTGATCCTGATCGTCAATCACGCCATCGTCGTTGAGGTCCGCAAACTTAATGTCTCCCGCTCGGGTGCCGCCATTTTGAAAAGGACTTTCACTCACTTCGGCTTGACTCTGAAAAATTCCTTCGGTGACATAACCATAAAATTGGCCAATCGGACGTCCCTCTTCCGTACGGGTCACCGGCAAGCGCTGAACCACGCCCACCAAGTTGCCGTTTTCTCCCAAATTGATTACTTTATTGCGGTTTACAGAAAAGTTAAAACTGGTACTCCAGTCAAAAGCCCCCCGAATATTTTTGGTTCTTACTGACAATTCAAATCCCCGATTTTCAATTTCCCCAATATTGACGAAGGGAGGGTTCAAAGAACCTGCCGTAGCGGGAAGTAAAGCGGGAAGTAGCATCCCATCTGCTTTTTTGACGTAGTAATCGATGATGATGTCCAAACGATTGTCAAACAAGCCAAGGTCAATCCCGAAATTGGTTTGTACGGAGGACTCCCAACGGACATCTGGATTACCAATATTGCTCTGGCCAAAACTGGTGATGAATTGATTGCCCAAAACAGTAGTGAAAGAACGTAGTGTAGTCAAATAGGAATAAAATCCAATCTCTTGATTTCCAACGGCACCAAAGCCCATGCGAAATTTCAAATTATTGAGAAAGTCCACATCTTTAAGAAAATCCTCACTTGAGGCTCTCCATGCAAAGGCAGCAGAGGGAAAAGTACCAAAGCGATTGCTCGGTCCAAATCTCGATGATCCATCCACCCGAACGGTAGCCGTCAACAAATATTTGTCCTGAAAAGCATAGTTCAATCGACCGAAGTAAGACAGCAAGGCCCAATGCCCTGCTCCTCCCGCGTTTTGTTGCTGACCAATATCTCCCAAATTCAATTGCTGCAAATCATTGGTCGGTAAAT
>JBCCSR010000170.1:0-8268 GCA_039199865.1 Bacteroidota bacterium | reverse complement strand
GCTTCATGTTCCGTAGGACTCAAAGTCAGATATTTCTTATAGCTGCGCAGGGCAATTTTTTTGTCTTTGTAATAGAAGTCTTGGGCTCGCGCCAGATAAAACAGATCCTTCTTTTTCTGGGAGCGCTTGTAAGCCAATTGATAATAACCAACCGCTTCTCGATAGTTCTTGTGCTCCTCATGAATCGCCGCCAAATCCCGATAATAAATGGACAACTTGGGAGAGACGGCCTCTTCGATGGCCAGTTGCAACTGTTCAATACTCTTTTCTCGTTCTCCCTGCTGATCATAAATCAACCCCAGATAATGATGGATGTGTTCACTCGACTTATTTTGATCAATTAAGCGCTCAAAGTGAAACTGGGCTTCGCTCAGACTATCCATTTTCAAATAGGCAACGCCCAACATGGTCTGATAATACGCCGCTGTATCTTTTTGTAGCAATACTTTTTCCAAGCTGTTGATGACCATCGGATAGGCTTTGCATTTATTGGCGACTTTCGCTCTTGAATACAGCAACTTGATGTTCATCGAGTCCAATTGGAAGCCTTTGTCCAGCATTTGCTGAGCATAATCTAGGGCCTCCATGGCCAAATACAGTTCGGCAATTTCTCGGATGACAACGATATCCTTGGGATTCAATTCATGGGCTTTGGTAAAATAGCCCAGTCCCGTCAAATCAGTACCTCTTTTCAGCGCTATGTAAGCGACCTGTTTGTAATAGTAACTATTGCTAGCATCCAATTGCAATAGCTTTTCATAAAGACGACACGCTTGTGCATAGTTGGCCTCTCGATCATAAATCAAAGCGAGATTGCTTAAGGCATTGATATTGATGGGGTCCTGTTTCAAAATCTGTTGATAACACAACTTTGCATCCGGATAATTGCCCAGTTTGAAATAGCAAAATCCCAATTTGGCATTGTAATCCACATTCAATGGATCCATCCGTTGACAATTGTAGATGTGATACAACGCTTTCTCGTATTGATAACCTGCCATTCGCTCAAGAGCCAATCGATACTCTTGCTCGAGGTCCTGAACAATCTCTTCTGATTGACCAAAAGATGGAGATAGGCTACCCCAAAACGCAGCCAAAAAGATATAGGAATACCATTTTCGCATCATCAAGTCAAAGGTATAACGAAATTTCCACTAATGCAACTTACTCTATAGTTTTATAACGTATTTTTACGTTATTCTTTTCTCATCCGAAACCAACCCAAGTCAGGATGGAGGAATTTATTGTCTTTTTTTCCCTTGCGAATAGACTTTGTAAAGCGTCGGAAAGCCTTTTTTGAGCGAAAGGTTTTGAACTCTTTTGCGACCAGAAAATCTTGATACACTCTGCGATCGGCAAATATCTTGGCCTTTTTGGCCGCTTTGAGTGCAGCGTACATGGATTGGGAAGCGCCTCGCTCGGCGTAGACCAAGGCCATCCGGTAATCCATCAGCCCTCGATAAAGGGTTCCACTTTGTTTTCTCACCTTTTGCGCCAAACGGTATTGCTGAATGGCCGAGTCAAACTGCCTTTGGGTTTTGTACAAATTTCCTAGTTCTTCGTAAGCGAAGGGAAGCTGGGGGTTGATTTGAGTAGCTCTTTCAAAAGCGGTGAGGGCTTGTGGGGTCTGTTGCTGATCGGCATGAACCACTCCGAGGTAGAAGAAAACCATTGCATCCTCGGGACTCAATTTCTCTGCTCTTTTTAAGTCCAGTGAAGCGGCAGCATAGCTTTTTAAAAAGATATTCATGGCTGCCCGATTGCGATAGGCAAGCCCGAGAGTTGGATCTTGCACAATGGCTTTGCTGAACCATTGGTGAGCCAAGCGCAAGTCTTTTTGGGTGGGTTTGGCAATGTCTTGATTGAAATAACGGGCTACCCCAGTATTATTGTAAGCCATCGCAAAGGTACTGTCCAAATTCGTCGCTCGATAGAAATCCTCCAATGCCAAATCAAAACGCCGCATCCGACACAAGACCATTCCCCGCTCGTTGTAAGCTTCCGCATAATTGGGTTGGATACGAATGGCCTTGGTAAAATAGTCGATGGCCTCCTGAAAACGAAAGCTCAAAAAATGTGCTTGCCCAAGCGCATAGACGGCCGGCACATGATGCTCATCCAGTGCATGTAGGCGTTCGAAATCGGGGATGGCCGCTTGGTATTTTTTCTGTTGAAAATACAGATAGCCACGATGGTAATACACTTCGGGATACGCTTCTGGGTAGTTGGCTATGAATTGACTGAAACTCTGAATGGCGAGGTCATATTCTCCTCGGTTTTGCTGTTCCACTCCTTGGTTGAACCAATGGTAATTGATCTCCTGTGCCGAGATGGGCATCCGGACACCATACAATAAAACCAGAATAAAACAGGATTTGATGGCCACCTTAATTGCATCTATGGATCAATGAATCGGCCTAATTTACAAAATCCTAGACATATCTATTGACGGTAACCTTACCAATTATTGCCTTGAATTAATAATCGTCTTCGATGTACTCTACCGAACGGATAAAACGGAATCCAACTGACAACTCCACCGTATTGTTGCGAATACTTTGCTCGGGCAAACTGCGCGTTCCCATGGTAAAGGGATCATAAGCATCGGGAATTGGGGGCTGATAATATTGCCGGGAAAAATCGGGATTGATCGTCAATTCTACGAAAATGCTGATCAATTCGGAGAGTTCAAACTCCGCACCACCGCCAAAGATGGCTCCATAGTTGAAGCGATTGACGCCAATCTCCAATGGATACAGGCTCGATACTCTGGCAATGTTTTCAAAGTCAGCCAAATTGGTACTGACGGTATAATCGCCTCGAAGGCCAATAAGGTAGTAGAATTTACTGCTCACTCCCCAGTCGTATTTTTGTTTGGCCCCCAGACTGATGGAAAGATTGTTGAATTCATACTTGGTGGTTCGTCCACTAAATTCCCGTTCCATTCCCGTAGCGGGATCAAAAAATACAAAAGAACGAATTCGAATGGCACTCCCCTTTTTGTGATAGCCTCCTTGAGCAAATAGGGTAAAGCGATTTTCTTCAGAAAGGGTTTCAATAAATGCTGCTCCGTGAAAAGTAAATAGCGGATCTCGATCGCTGTTGTTCCATTTTTGAAATCCGAGTGTCAATCCACTTTTTACTCCCCAGGCAAAACCATCCTGGGCCTGCCCCTGGTTAAAAAGCAGCAACAGCAAACAAAAGAATAGTAAAAATTTTTTCATCAACAATTGAACTTTAGGGTTAAACTTTAGGCGTCATTGAAAAAATAATCTCACTCATTTTGCGTGCATTATTAGTGGTAAGACGCCTTATTATTTAATGCGCAAAGTTTGCCCTGGACTGATGATGGACGAACTGAGATTATTCAATTCCTTAATTTGCGCAACGGTTACTTCGTACAAACGGGCAATCCGGTAAAGTGTTTCCCCTTTGGCGACCTGATGATAAACGGGTTCATCTTTGGGCAAATGTTCGTCGAAGGGATCAAAGGTTTCTTCTTCATCAATCACTTCAATCTCTTCTTCCAGAAAATCTATTTCATCAGCGGGTTTGGGGGGAGCGACCTCAATCTCTCCACTTTCAATTCTTTCTTCCTTTTCGAGTTCATCAATCACCCGGGTCCCAGGGGCTTTGCTCTTGCGCACTTTCCAACCTCTAATTTTCACCATTTCTCCGGGTCGGGGTTCTCGTCCTTTTTTTACTCGATTGCGCTTATGCAAACGATCTAAACGGATGGCATATTTTTGCGAAATACTAAACATGGTTTCTCCCTCTTTGACCAAATGCCACTTTTTCCTTCCTCGATAACCACAGCGCTTGCGTTGGATAAAGATAGGGGTTTCCTCCTTGATGTTCTGCGTTGGCAAGCTCAGTTGGTCATTGTATTTCAGTAGCCTCTTGACCGGTACGTTAGTTCTCAAACCGATGTCCAAAGGCGTATCTCCCGCCTCTGCTCTAATAAATTTGACGTTATTTAAGGTCAATACCCCAGAGTTTTCATCCTCTTTGATCTCTTCTTCAGCTTCTACCACCAAATCATCAAGATCATAAGTGGGTTCACTCAACCCTGCCTCATCAAAACGATACAATTTGTAGGTTTCAATAACGCGAATGAGTTTTTCCGCATAGGTTCGGCTGGTTGCGTATCCCGCACTCTTTAGCCCTCGCGCCCATGCACGATAGTCTTTGGGGTCCAGATCAAACAGAAAGCCGTAACGATACCGCTTGGCAGGATCACGCAAAAATTCGGAATGGGCAATGTAGGATGCTTTGGCATTGCGGTAAACCCGGAAACAAGACTTGATCAAATTGCCATTAGCATCGTAGTCATCATCTTCCAGATAGTATTCCTTGCCTCGCCAGGCCGAACCACACTTCATTCCGAAGTGATTATTGGCTTTTCTGGCCAAAGTACTTTTCCCAGCATTGGATTCCAAAATCCCCTGAGCCAATTTGATACTGGCAGGCACGCCAGATCGTTCCATCTCTTCGACGGCAATTTTTTTGTACTTATCAATGTATTTCTCGCGGCTGTTGTCTTGGGCAAACAACAGGAGGCTAAAGCAGCTGGCAAGGATTAGGGCGATTGTTCTCTTCATCATGGAATTCAGGCATTTGTCAATCGAATTAGGAGGTCATTACAGCACAATGGGCATCATCAAATTGCAATTGAAGTACCTCCAAATCCAAAGTCTTTTATATTTGTCTCTTCTTTTTCTCTCCGCTCCGAACAATAGTTCGCTGGTCAGCATACGTTTCTAGCAGACCATTGTTCCGGATTGAACCGGCTTTCGTAGCTAAACGATCTCAAAAATGATGCATTTCATGAATCACAAAATATTAATATTTATTTTAAGCTTTTTAACATTTTTAGCTGCTTGTAAAGATACAAATTCCGAATCAAGCACTGAAACGGCATCTTTAGCGGAAGATCCCAGCTCTTCCCAAGAAGATCATGCAAAAAATACACCGGGAAGTGTACAGATCTATGCCTGGGTCGATCAATTGCGCGTACGGGCACAGCCCGATACCCATTCAGACATTATTGCCGAATTGGCTGAAGGCGAAGCCTTAACTTACTTAGAAGAAAAAACGGACTTCACGCAGCAAATCAGTATGCGTGGAATCGTTCAAGACGAACCTTGGTTAAAAATCCAAACGCAGGCAGGAAAAATAGGTTGGGTGTATGGAGGAGGAGTAAAGTTTTATCGACCAGAAGTTGACCTCACCCCCTCTCCTTATGCAAGCTGTTTTAGAGCTTTCAACAAAAAAGGAAATCAGCGCACCCTCCAAAAATGTATGGACCAAGTTGCTGTCAAACAACTGAAAAAAGACCGTCGATTCGTACAACGAGAGGATCGCGGATTGATTTTTACATTGCTTAGTGGGCAAAAGAAGTATCTAAGTTGGTCGCCCAATGGGCAGGCCACTGCCGAAGGTGCTTTTCACTATCGCTATTACCTTCCGCAAATGGGCTTTTTTGTTGTGGAACAAAGAGCGGGCGAACAAATCAACTATCGTTTAATCAACGATAAATCAGGTCGGGAAACGACAATTTGGGGTTTTCCAAAGGCTTCCCCAGATTCCAAATACTTGGTGGTGGCTAGCCCTATGGTAGTACCAGAACTTGGAGCATATGGCCTACGGGTATACGGCTTTTCCGAACGTGGCTTTGAGTTAGTAACGGAATTGTCTTTAGAAAAAAATCCAGGGTATCAGCCTACCTTATTGCAATGGATCAACGAACAAAAAATAGCCGTCACGCTGCGTCCCTTACCCAACAACTCGGGAGCCAAATTAAAAATTTTAAACTTGGAGCGAAAAGCAACAGGTGCCTGGCACTGGGTCAATCAATAAAAACACAAGCCATCTATTCAGGAGATGACTCGTGTTGCAAATACTGTATTAGTATTTGTTTGTAAAGCAATGCTTCAATATGTTAGTGACGGGTCTTGAGCCAGTGCGGCTCATGCTCACCCCGATTCTTCTTTACTGTATCGGATTTTGTCGGAAAAGCCCATTTCCAGCCACTGGAAATTACCCTAAGGGAATGCCAAAGGAATAGCGCCCGATCAAATTCTTCAACAGAATATCTTGTTGATCAAATCATTTTTTTTGGCAAAAACAAACAGTAGCCATCAGCATAAGACAAAGGGCAGTAGGGCTAGCGACAATGGTTCAATTCACCAGTGACACCGCCATCTGTTTGTTCAACTCACTCTAGAGTGCAGCTCTATGTATCCTAGAAATATACTAACACAGTGATTTGGAAACAAGCATCGGAAACACGAAGTTGTATTGCGTACTTTGTATGACTTTGCTTATTCAATTGGTTAATTTGCAACAGGAGAGAAATAGATAGTTTTAGCCAATGCTTTATCTTCTATCTTGGAAAATTAACACTTAACAAACTTAATTATTTTTTTATAGAATGACAAGTCATTTAAGAAAAACTACTGTTAAATTCCCCAAGACAACAACTTTGAGCCTACTCAAGATACTGAGTTGTATGCCTCAATAGTGCTTCTTTTTTTGGGGAAGGAAAGATTGGCGAGGGTCAATCCAAGGATAGAATCTACTCTATTTAGCAATGACCTAGGTAAATACTGCTACGAGAAATGTGAGTACGGTAGCCACAAAACCCACCATAAAAATATTGTACGAAATGGTCAAGAATCGATACTTCTTATCCAAGACTTTACCTAAGAAATAAAGATCGCGCACCATATTGCCGTACAACAATTCTCCATCGCGCAAAACAGCATCGACGGCAGCTTCGAATTGATCGAGTTCGAGATGAACGAAATTGCCAAAAAAGACAATATTTTGTTTGACCTCTTCCAAGGAGACGGAACCTTCGTTTTTGGTAGTCACTTTGGGACGGATGGATAATACTGCAAAAATTAGTGAACTCAATCCAGTAACCAAAAATATGACGACGGGAAGAATGACCATTGGATTACGCTGAGAAATATTTTGGTAACTCAAGATGGAAATGACAACCGAGATCAGGATGGCGTTGACACTGATCATGATATTGGCTTTATTATCAGCAATGGCGCTCAAATTGATGTGGTTCCGATAATTAGTCCGGAAAAACGTCTGAGTCGCACTACCAGGCAAGCGTTTTTCTAAACCTTGAAATTTTTTCACCTGCCCCTCTTTTTCGTCGATCAATTGAAACTTATTGTGCTTGTCTTTTTCTACCCGACTGGTTTGTACGAGGAGATGCTGAGCAACTATTGGTTCGTACGTTTTCTTGGCGAAAGCCGTATAGAAACGACATTGAAGAAGGTCTTGTAGCAAAAGCTGATTCCACTCGATGTTGGATACCTTTCTTCCCTGGATCAATTCTTGTTCCAATCGCAGCAGAGGACGGTGATGGAAAAAGTGGCTGGTAAAATTGTACGCATGAATGGCATCATTGAGCAATAGTTGTTCTCGCCCCACCACAGCCTGCCCAAGTTGAGTCGACTGAATCGTGGCCAGTACCTGGCTGAGTTTTTCTTGGGGATAATTTTGATCTTGGAGAAAAGTCTCAGCGTGCCACTGGCTTTGCTCATTCGCTTTATCGTATTGACTCAGGTAACCCGTTGCACAAAACCAAGCGGCCAGGATAGCAATTTCCTCCACGCTTTGGTCGTAAGCATTTTCTTGGGCAATGCGCTTTACCCCAGCTACGATCTCATCGGTCCGCTGAAAATTGTGGTACACCAAACGGCTATCGTTAAACTGATTGAACAAAGCCAATACCTGTACTTTTGCCGAGGATAGGATAGACAAGCTCATAATAGCTT
This sequence comes from Bacteroidota bacterium, assembly GCA_039199865.1. Taxonomy (GTDB): domain Bacteria; phylum Bacteroidota; class Bacteroidia; order Chitinophagales; family Saprospiraceae; genus JALZUU01. The sequence continues at coordinate 469 of JBCCSR010000170.1, read as the reverse complement.
TTGGGTTTTCCGTATTTGACTCACTGGTTGATTCGAGCAAAGCCATGAAATAGTTGCATTAGTGTTTCAAGAATGAAGATCAAATATAATAAAGTCGCTCACAAAAACTTAGCGCCCTATCTGAGAAATTAGGGCTTTCTCACAAAAATTGATGGTAGGTTTTTTAAAATTTGACGGACATTCCCAGGGGAAATAAACCAAATAATACATTTAAAAGATCGTTAAAATCCAATTTATGCCTTTTTTTATGAGACTTTTTGTGTTTTTTATCGTCTGCATCAATGAAAGAACCACGACCAGAAGCCGTCGATAATAGACTTTATAAGGGATCGTTTTTTCATTGAACAAATAAGAATTTGTGTATATTGTGATTCTTCAAATCAAAAGACCCGCCCCAAATGAATAAAATTATCTTTTTTACGTTATGCACACAGCCTATTTGAGATGTGTTTTCTCTTGGAAAGCTGCT
>JBCCSR010000169.1:0-8275 GCA_039199865.1 Bacteroidota bacterium | reverse complement strand
CACCATAACCTTTGTACAACCAAAAACAGTGACCAATAAAAAAAGGTTGGCTGCTGAGCTTTACCCTATCCTCAAACCAAAACCCAACACCGGATGGTTTAAATTACGGCTACGCCTTCACAATGCCATTGCGCCCCTAAAGAAAAAGAAGGGCTTTAAATATTGGCTCAAATATAAATTGGGCCAAGCGCCCGCAATTCTGACCAAGCCGCAGGCAGAAAGAAATAAATTGCTTTTGGAAAAATCCTTGCAAGACAAAGGCTATTTTGGGGCGAGCGTTACTTACGAAACGAAGGTGAAGAAGAAAAAAGTCAAGATCAATTATCGGATGGAGACCAAAGGACAATACCGCTTGAATAACATTGTTTTTTCAGATGACTCCACCAGTATCGGACGTTTATTTTTACAACATCGAGAGGATTCTTTTTTGAAAAAAGATCAGCCGTATCAAAAATCAAATTTGGATGCAGAACGGATGAGGTTGGCCAACTTAGCTGGCGATGCGGGCTATTTTGACTTCACTCAGGAATACATTTATTTCATCGTCGATACGCTGGCGTCACAATTAAAGGCCGATATTTATGTAGAAGTAAAACCAACTGATGATGGAAGGCCTCATCGTATTTATGAGATCGGGAACACTCAGGTGATTTCCAATTACGACCTCAATGAGCCAAGTCTGTCTTTTAAAGATACCCTGCGTCCGCGGCCCCATTTTGAAATTTTGCGAAACGATGAAGTGCTCAAACCGAGTACGACCAACCGAATGATTTTACAAAACAAAGGCGACCGTTACTCTAAAAAAATACAAGATGTTTCGCTCAATCATTTGTTGGATTTGGGGGTTTTTAAATTTGTCAACTTAAAGTATGTAAAATCTAAGGACACGCTGCAAAACCGTCTGGACCGATATTTTTATTTGACTCCGGCCTTGGTAAGCGATATCAGTATGGAGTTGGAACTCAATAATCGAACGGGAAATTATTTGGGGACAGCAGCTACTTTTTCTTATTTGCACAAGAATTTATTCAAAGGGGCAGAAAATTTGAATCTTAGTCTCTCCGGTGGGGTGGAGACTCAATTTGGAAATGATTTGGCGGTCATCAATACCATTGATGTGAATCTTGGCATTACCTATTCTATTCCACGCTTCCTTCTCCCTTTTAAAAAGAATGACTTAGCGGGGTTTTTCGTGCCAAAGACCCTTTTTTCATTGAGCAATCGTTTTCAAAATCGCCAAGGCTTTTTTACGGTCAATCGAATTGCTTCTTCTTTTGGTTATGATTGGAAGGTCAATCGAAAAAAGCGTCATCAGTTCAATCCAATTGACATTCAGATTGTTCGCGTGTTTAACCGTACTGAAGCATTCAATGATTTTTTAGCAGACAAACCGAGAAGGTTACGTGAAAGTTTTGAAAACACCCTGATTGCGGGTTTAGATTACACGTTTAGTTATTCCAATCAGAATGTGAATCCCCGGAGAAGCAATATTTTCTTTAACGGAAATTTTAGAACGGCGGGCAATCTTTTGCGTGGGGTCACCAGTATTTTCAGTGGTCCACAGGAAGGGGCTTATTCCTTCTTGGGACAAGAATTTGCTCAATTTGTCCGGGTACAGGGAGAGCTAAGAATTCGCCGAAATCTACCGAAAGGAAAATTGATCTTTCGCCTCCATACAGGGATTGGACTGCCCTACGGCAATGCTAATGTTTTACCATATTCCGAACAATTTTTTGTGGGCGGTGCCAACAGCATGCGAGGCTTTCGCTTGCGAGGGCTGGGCCCGGGAAGTTTTGAGGGATCCACAGCAGTGGGAGAACCTGGAGAGGGAGAAGAAGCCATTCCAGAGCAATTTTTGGATCAAACTGGAGACCTTCGCTTGGAGAGCAATATTGAATACCGCTTTGGCCTCTCGGGTTATTTGAAAGGGGCGGTATTTTTGGATATGGGAAATGTATGGTTACTCGAAAGCGAAGATACCCCCGAGGGAGTTTTTCAGTTGGATCAATTTTATCGACAAATTGCCTTTAATACTGGAATGGGCTTGAGGTTTGACATTGATTATGCCGTACTGCGTTTTGATTTGGGGCTCGTCCTGAGAAAAGTTTATCCCGGAGATGGCTTTCAATGGAGTTTTAGCCGTTGGGATTTTTCTGATAAGGAGAATAGAGGAGAACATTTGAATTTTTTGTTGGCCCTAGGATATCCTTTTTAGGTGTCTTACCACTAATAATCTCACTCATTTTGCGGATATTATTATTTGGATGATGCCTTAGAGCAGATCGGGAGAGGTGGACTTCAAAAAGACCTGATGCTTGGGAAATGCCCTCCATGTCGATACAGTTGATCCGTAGGAATAGAGATGAATTGGTCTAGAAACAATATTTTTTGCTGAAATGCATTCTAACTAGGTGAATGATTTCGGTGGTCTATTCAGCAATAGATAAAGTGTTCAACATTCCATATTCATTTCCCAAAAATCCCTAACCCAATTCAATTACTTTACAACAACTGCTTCATTTTACATCACAATTTCAAACATCATGAGACCAAACTTATTCTTAATCCATTTTGCTGGTGGCAACAGATATTCCTTTAATTTTTTGAAGCCTCATTTGAAAGAGGCATTCAATTTTATTCCCCTGGAGTTGCCAGGAAGAGGACAACGTATGGCAGAGAAATATTGTAGCAGTATTGAAAAAGCCGTCGATGATTTGCTACAGCAAGTGGTCCAAACCAATGGCTCCAATCCTTTCGTTATCTACGGACACAGTTTGGGTAGTACCCTTGCTTTACTTCTGGCTCACAAACTTGAATTGATGAATAGGCCTCCTTTAGGTCTGATCGTGAGCGGGAATCCTGGCCCCGGAGTAGAAGCGGAAAAGGACTATAAATCGTTTTACAAATTATCGGATGAAGCCTTCATCGAAGAACTAAAAATCATGGGTGGACTCCCCGATGAAATTCTGACCAATGAAGAACTCCTAGCATTTTTCCTTCCCATTTTGAGGGCTGACTTCAGTTTGTATGCTTTTGCAGAACCAGATTTTAATCCCATTCAAACGCCTATTTACGCCATCATGGGAGACGAAGAAGATGGCGTCGATCAGATCGAAAATTGGGAGCGATTTACCACTGCGAAGTTCAATTATTCCGTCATGCAAGGCAAGCATTTCTTTATTTTTGACTTTCCCCAAAAAATCGCTTTGATCATCAAAGAATCCCTCAAGCGAGTATCTTGAGGAATGGATCCTCTTTCAGCTCAATTGTTCTGTTCATCCTGTAAGCCTGTTGGTTTTCCAAGGATTGGGCAAATCACTTAAACCAGTTTAATATTTTTTCAATCTACTCGTCAATAGCTGTCTGGAATAATTTTTTTTTCGTTGTTTTACTAAGCAGTCATTTGAAAACCGCTTTGTTAAGCCAGAGCCAACTCGAAAGGAATAGAGCGATTGCCAGAAAATAAACCTTCACAAAACCATTATCTCAACACCATAAAATAAAACCTTAAAATAAATTTGTCATGGAAGCATACATTTATGATGCCATCAGAACCGTAAGGGGAAAAGGAAGTCGAAAAGGAGCTTTGATTGGAGTGACTCCCACGGAATTGGCCACCCAGGCATTGATTGCCTTAAAAGAAAAAAATAATCTGGATACGACTCAGGTCGAAGATGTCATCTTGGGCTGTGTGGCCCAGGTGATGGATCAGGCTGCCAATATCGCCAAGACCGCCGCTCAGCATTCTCACTACGGAGATCATCTTTGTGGCGTTACCCTGAATCGTTTTTGTGGTTCTGGTTTGGAATCCATCAACCAAGCGGCGGCTTATGTCAAATCGGGTTTTCGAGATTTGATGGTTGCGGGGGGAGTAGAAAGTATGTCGAGAGTGAAAATGGGTGCGGATGGTGGAGGAATGTTTATGGATCCTTCCATTGCCATTCCTGGAAATATTGTTCCACAAGGAATTTCTGCGGATTTAATCGCCTCTAAATACGGCTATTCCCGAAATGATGTTGATGCTTTTGCTTGTGAATCTCAAATGCGTGCTGCCCAAGCCCAGAAAGAAGGCCGTTTCCAGTCGAGAATTCCCGTCAAAGACATCAATGGGATTGCGGTTTTGAATACCGATGAAAATATTCGCCCGTCGACTACGGTGGAAGCTCTAGCGACCTTACAGCCTTCCTTTGAAATGATGGGGGCCATGGCTGGTTTCGACGCCGTAGCGATTGATCGATATCCCGAGGTAGAAGCCATCGAACACGTACATCACGCGGGCAATTCTTCGGCAATTGTCGACGGTGCGGCGGTCGCTTTGGTTGGCAGCAAGGCGGCGGGAGAAGCGATGGGTTTGAAACCGAGATTTAAGATTCGAGCTGCAGCCATTCACGGTACGGATCCCACCATCATGTTAACCGGGATTGGGCCTGCATCCCACAAGGCCTTGAAGCAAGCGGGAATGAAGGCCTCAGATATTGACCTCTTTGAAATCAACGAGGCGTTCGCCGCTGTCGTGATCAAAGCCATGGACGATATTGGGATTGATCATTCCAACGTCAATGTCAACGGAGGGGCCATTGCCATGGGACATCCACTGGGCGCAACGGGTTGTATGTTGGCTGGAACCTTGATGGATGAGTTGGAACGAAGAGATCTAAACACGGGCTTGGTCACTTTGTGTATTGGTGGAGGAATGGGAATTGCCACTATTTTGGAAAGAGTAGGGTAAACATTAATTAATTCAAGTAAGATTTATTTAGGTTGGCTCTTCGATTGCACAGCGGTTTGATCGCCAATGCTACAATCGGCTGAAATCCAGCCTCCAAAAATAATAAAATGGACAATATAAAAAACGACTTATTACAATTGGAAGTAGGAGCAGATGGCATCGCTATCTTGACCATCAATCAGGTAAACAATCCTACCAATCTGTTCAGTACAGCCTTTATTGAAGCCTTTGTCAAAGTCGCACACCAGGCCCTACAAGACGATACGGTAAAAGGAGTCATCGTCACTTCTGGGCGCAGTATGTTTATGCCAGGAGCAGATTTGCGAGAGCTCAAAGGAATGGGAGCAGATCCAGAAAAACAACTGGAGGGCTTACTAAGGGTCCATCGCGAATTTAGAGCCATCGAAACCGGGGGCAAACCCTTTGTTGCCGCCATCAACGGTACCGCAATGGGAGGGGGGCTGGAATTGTGTTTGGCCTGTCATCATCGAATTGTCATCAATAGCCCAAAGATCAAACTGGGTTTTCCCGAATCTAAAGTCGGACTGTTGCCCGGAGGAGGTGGAACGGTCAAGGCTCCTTATTTGATGGGCATTCAAAATGCGTTGATGTATTTGTTGCAAGGCAAAGAGGTACGTCCCCAACGGGCACTGAAAGATGGTTTGGTCAATGAACTGGCAGAAGATGCAGCAGACCTAATGGCCAAAGCCAAAGCCTGGATACTGGCCAACCCTCAACCCACTCAACCTTGGGACAACAAAAAACACAAAATTCCCGGCGGTGGCTTTTGGTCGCCCAACGGAGTTCAGACTTTGGTGGGAGCGGTCGGCAATGTTACCAAAATGACGCATGGCAATTATCCGGCGCAAAAATACATTCTACAAGTTGTACACGATGGCTTGCAAGTTCCCGTGGATCGAGCATTAGAAGTTGAGGCCCGCTTTTTTGTCAAACTGCTCGGCAGCAAAGAAGCCAAAAATATGATCCGAACGGGTTTTATGGGCTTGCAGGCCGCCAAGAAAGGGAAAGCAAGACCCCAAACGGAGCCTCCCTATGAAATCAAAAAGCTCGGTATTCTCGGTGCTGGAATGATGGGCGCGGGGATTGCTTATGTTTCAGCGAAAGCAGGCATGGAAGTCGTTCTAAAAGACGTGACGCTAGAGAATGCGGAAAAGGGAAAATCGTATTCTAAAAAGCTGCTGGAAAAAGCCATTGCCAAGGGACGATCTACTCCCGAAAAGGCCGAAGCCTTACTGGCAAAAATTCACGCCACGGACGATCCACAGGCCATGGAGGGTTGTGATTTGGTGATTGAAGCCGTTTTTGAAGATCCCAATCTCAAAGACAAAGTCACCAAGCAAACAGAAGCGGTACTAGCGAGTGATAAAGTATACGCGTCAAATACCTCGACCATTCCCATTACCCTTCTGGCCAAATCATCTGAGCGTCCCGAAAACTTTATCGGCATTCACTTTTTCTCTCCCGTAGATAAAATGCCACTGGTAGAAATTATCGTGGGAGAAAAAACAGAAAGCAAAGCGATTGCTGCGGCAATTGATTATACGGTGGCCATTCGAAAGGTACCCATCGTCGTCAACGATAGTCGAGGATTTTTTACCTCTCGTTGCTTCGGGACCTTTGTCAATGAAGGGATGTTTTTATTGGAAGAAGGGGTACCTGCTGCCATGATTGAAAACATTGCCAAGCAAAAAGGAATGCCCGTTGGTCCCCTGGCCGTACACGATGAGGTGACCCTCACGCTAAGCAAACACGTCATTGAATCCAATCCAGATTCTGCCAATCATCCGGAAACACAACGAGCCTTTAAAATCATTATGGACATGATTAACAAAGGTCGGACGTCGAAAAAAGATGGTGCGGGCTTTTACGATTATCCACAAGGTGGCAAAAAGAAGTTGTGGAAAGAGCTGGGAGAAATGTTCCAGTCCAATGTTGATACCTTGGACAAATCAACCATCGCCAAACGCATCATGCACCGCCAAGCCTTGGAAAGTTATCGTTGTCTGGATGAAGGAGTACTCAACAGCGTAGTGGATGGAGACATCGGTTCGGTGCTAGGATGGGGCTTTCCCATTTACACGGGTGGCTCCCTGTCTTATATCGATTTTGTGGGCATCGAAACCTTTGTCGCCGAGTGTGATGATTTCAAAGCGCGCTTTGGTGCGCGTTGGGCAGTGCCAGAGAGTTTGCGTGCTTTAGCGGAAGCGGGAAAATCGATCCACGATTATGAACGTGCAAAACCTGCCGTTGCCAGCTAAGAAAGCCAACCATTCGCTTTGAGCGATGGTACAAAAGACAATTTATTTAGCTTTTTTCCCGAAGTGCTGTAGAGCGCTTCGGGATTTTTTTTGCTGGGAGTTGCTATACTGAGAGATTGTATCCTCCTCGAACTTTCTACTTTTAAAAGAATACTGATGGAAAGGATCGACCGACCGATTAGACCAAATACTGAAACTGTTTTTTAATGGTTTCCACAATCTTTAAGGGCAGTCCCAAAGCCATTGCGGATTTACTCCAATAGGGAATGGCCCCTTGTACCTCGCTAATGATGCCCTTTGGATTTTTAACGGTATACTCATCAGCCAAAGTCAATAAATCTTTTAGCGTGATGTCCGTTCTCTTGTTGTTAATGGAAAGGGCGCGACTCATGCGGGTAAAGTTCATCCGCGGATCGAGGGGATAAGTCAAATCGTAGGCGGGAGCTAGGTTCCATTGATCTGTGGCATCATTATAAATGAAAGAATGATTTTTTAAATGATCATCGATATTGGAAAAGACGAGATTAAAAACCATTCGTTTGTAGAGCGCTTCGATCTCTCGATGGGGGATTTTTAAGAAAAGCGCCAAATCAAACAAGCCTTCATAGCTAGAAACAGCGGGATCTTTGAAATCCCAACCAGTAATTCCACAAGCTGTAAGTACGTGCTGCTTTTTACCATTTTGCCGATCAAATCGCAAGGTGGAAAAATGGCGGTCATTTACCAATTTGGAAGGCATCATACGGAGCTGTAGTGCTTGGGCCACTCGATAGTAAGTATATTCGATGAGTTCGGGACTGTAAGCGGGATCTTCCTTGAGTGACAACTTCATCAAATAATGATTGTAGTCTCCAGAGTATTCCAGATCACCGGGAATGATGGCCCCCGTTGTCTTATTTTCGGAGATCAAAATTTTGGGTCTGGCTCCTCCGGCCGAAGTACCGATCTTAAAAATATTGAGCAGGGCCTCATTGTTGAGCTGCTCCCCTTTTGTCTTCCTTTTTTGATCCATGACCTGTCTCAACACGGCAATGATTTCGGTGAGATTGATGCTGGTATTTTTGGGAATTGCTTTGGCGGGATAATATTCGAGCGCCCCCATTCCGCGATTGGACACGTAGGCCAGTTGTTCGATAATGGAAATTTGCTGGAATGCTTTATTGCTGCTCTCCAACCACTCTTTGAAAATCATATTTCCAAACAAATCGGGGAGAGAATCTGCAATGGGAGGAGGTAAACCTCGAAAAGTTTTATTATTATATCGGCT
>JBCCSR010000168.1:0-8299 GCA_039199865.1 Bacteroidota bacterium | reverse complement strand
TTTAACTCCGTACTACTTTCATTTACAGACAAGTAAAGACGAATGACAATTTTCATCCGTTCGTTTAATTGCTTTGTCTACAGCGATTCAAAATTTATTGCTTCCTTTACTTTAGCCTATTGAAGTAATAAAGAGAAAACTTTTTCTTTTTACCAAAATTAATACACTATTTCACTGAATACTTGAACCTATGATTCTCAGAAGTACATCAATCCGTTTGTTGTTGTTTTGTTTTGTCATCCTTTCCTGCACGAAAGCGACTTTGGCTCAAGGCCAAGAGCTGATCATCAAAGGACAAATTCAAGAAGGGAGTACCCAACAGGCTATTGAATTTGCCACCATTATGCTCAAATCACCTGAGGACCAACAAGTCATTACTGGTACCTCTTCCGGCTCGGATGGTAGCTTTCAATTGAAAACCAAGGTCAGCAATTTCATTATTGAAGTAAGCTTTATCGGTTTTACCACCCAAGTCATTCGGGATTTTACCATCAAAAATGGACAGGTGGAGCTTGGCATCATCAACCTGGATGAGGATAGGCAAACCCTAGATGAAGTGGTCATTCGAGCAGAAAAATCACAAACGGAATTCAAGCTCGACAAAAGAGTATTTAACGTCGGAAAGGATTTGAGTAGTACGGGCGCAAGTGCCTTGGAGGTTTTAAATAATGTTCCTTCGGTCAATGTCAACATCGAAGGTGAAATCAGTCTACGTGGGAGCACTGGCGTCCAAGTTTTGATCAACGGCAAACCATCCGTCATTGCGAGTGAGCAGGGCAATGCGCTGGGTACGATTACCGCTGATATGATTGAAAAAATAGAAGTCATTACCAATCCCTCCGCAAAGTACGACGCGGAAGGAACTTCGGGTATTGTCAATATCGTGCTTAAGAAGGAAGAACGGAAAGGCGTCAACGGCTCTCTGTCCATTAATACTGGCGTACCACACAACCATAGCGTCGGCTTGAGTCTGAACCGACGGACCGAAAAATTCAATCTGTTTAGCCAATTGGGAGTGGGATATCGAGAATTGCCCAACGATTTGGAAAACATCAATCAAAATCTAATCAATAGAGATTCTCTCTATGCTACGGGAGAAGAATTTAGAAATGAAATTTTTTACAATGTAGTATTGGGAACAGATTACCATATCAACAAATACAATGTGCTCACCCTTTCGGGAAATTTTGCCTACGAGGTAGAAGACCAACCCTCCTCCACTCTCTTCAATCTAACGGAAGCGGGAGGAACAGAATTGTCTAGCTGGAGACGAGAGGAAACAACCGAAGCTACCAATCCGAAATGGCAATATGAATTGCAGTACAAAAAAGACTTTAAAGACCATAAGGATCATGATCTTCTCTTTAGTGCCTTGGGAAATTTCTTTGGTAAAGATCAATCTTCATCCTTTACCAATACTTTATTATCTGGGGAGCAGAACTTAGCGGATCAACAAACCAGTACCTCTTTTAAAGAGGCAAAGTACACTTTCAAACTGGATTACACCCGACCTTTTTCCAAACGATTTACCCTGGAAACTGGGGCTCAATTGGTCACCCAAGATGTAAGCAACGATTTTTCGGTAGACAATTTGGAAGATGGCATCTGGGTCAATGATCCCAATTTGACCAATATCTTTGAGTACGATCAAAGAGTATTGGGCATCTATGGAACGGGAGCCTATGAGGATGATCAATGGGGTTTAAAATTGGGGCTGCGTTTAGAGACCACCGATCTCAACACCTTACTGATCAATACCAATCAAGCAGACAATCAGAATTACACCAACTTTTTTCCCAGTGTCCATACTTCCTATAAATTGACCGAGCACTTCTCGCTTCAAGCGGGCTATTCTCGTAGAGTCTATCGACCAAGATTGTGGGATTTGAATCCCTTTTTCAATATTCGCAACAACTTTAGCATTAGGAAAGGAAATCCGGAATTGTTGCCGGAGTTTACCGATTCCTATGAGCTGGCCAGCATTTATGTACTCGGTAAAACCGCCCTCAACTTTACCGTCTATCATCGGCATACCACCGATGTCATCGAGCGCGTTTCTACTTTTGAAAACAATGTCACTACTTTTCAACCTCTAAATATCGGCGTCAATCAGTCAACCGGTTTGGAGTTTAACGCCAAGTACAGTCCATCCAAAAAGTGGTCGATCAACGGAGATTTCAACTACAATTATTTTGATCGGGAAGGCACCTTTGAAAGTACTTCTTTTGATTTTTCTGCCAGCCAATGGTCGACAAAATGGACGCTGAAGTTCAAATTGCCCATGAAGATTGATGCCGAAGTCACCGGACGCTATCAGTCTAGTTTCCAAACCATCCAAGGAGAAAATGCCGACAATTTGTTTGCAGATTTAGGCCTTCGCAAAAAAATCATGAAAGGAAAAGGCGTTCTCAATTTTAGTATCCGCGATATTTTTGCCTCTAGAGTACGAGAAAGATTTACCAATCAGGATGCCTTTTTTCTCTACAGCCGACGACAAAGAGGGCGATTTATCACTTTCGGATTTAGCTACGGCTTTGGCAAAGGTGAAGCTATGGAATACTCGGGACGGCGACGGCGTTAAGCATAGTAGACCTCAATTATATGGCTTCACGAAATAAAGCAGAAAAGAGCGTGGTCACCTCGGCCACTGCCAAATCAGGAGCCAAAGCCGTATCCGAAATTCCAGAGACGACTTTCGAGATATCGTGATCCACTTTCCCCGCTTGGCTCCAAGTATTTTGCGAAGGAGCCGATAGGTAAACAGAAAAATTGTGATGTCCCGATCCCGGGCGCTCTCCGATGAGGTGCAAGATACCTTTGGCTTTTTTGGAAGCAAGGGCGTTTCCAAAAAGAATCTCGCCGCATTGATAACCCGCCCTTACCCGTCCGTGGGTAATGAAGATATGCTCTTTCGCTACCGAGTATCCCTTGCCGAGAAGTTCTTTTCTCAGTAAATCTAGAAAAGGAAAAAGGTGCCCTTGATCCATAATGGCATTGGCATTCAAGCCATCAGAAATTAGGATTTGGACATCCGGTACGGCAGTCCCCCAAGATTGTTGCAATTGCAAAAGTGTCGCTTTTGCCGAATCACTTAACTGTTCCCCGGATTCGGGATGATAGACATAATCCTTTCGATCACTGGACTTGGTTTTAATCGAAATCAGATGGGGAATTGTAGCGGTAAAATCAGGACGTATGGCCGTCCACAGGCTGAGTTTGGCATCTTTGTATAATCGTCGAACTTCTTGGTCCAAATCGGGAGATAAATCCCAGATGTTTTCTCCATAGCCCTCCGCAATGGGCACCCCTCGCTCTCGTACTTCACGAATCAATCGCCGACCTTCCTCATAGATCTGGGCCTTGGATCGCGGATCTTTTTTGGCCAGACAATATTGGTAATAAACCCAAATGGGATCACCAAAGTGCGCAGTGGCTCGTCCCTGTTCATCAATGACCTTTAATCGCTTAAAAAAGGCCCACATTTGATCGTTGACTTTGTAAGCAAATTGTTCCCTAATTTTGACGTGGTTGTTAAAGGCGGTCGTCAGATAGCTCAACATCGGATCATTTTTGGTGGGTAGCGCCATCAAATAAGCGGGATTGGCGGGCATCACCTGTTCGATACACCAGTCCAGATCATCCAGGGAAACATCCATATGTAAGGTGGAGCAGATATCCAGGCCAATGGTCAGCCCATGTAGTTTGCCCATTGCCGTATCTTCTAAACAACAGCGGACCAGTTGCTCTTTGGTTTTGAATACCTCGGGACCAATAAAGCCCGCAACATCATTGACGTGTACCCAAGGGGCGTTCTCGGGATTTCGTCCTTGACTCATGATGGATTTGAGTGCTCGAATGAAGCCGTATTTACGAGATTCATGGAGGACCATATCAAAACCCTCTCCGTGTCCATTGGTAAAGTCAGCCCCTTGTCCAGTTTCAGCGTACAAGCCATAGCGGCCTTGCCGATGCGCAATGTGCTCCAACATTTTATCCAGGGTCACATCAAAAGTTTGATTGGCCTTCACAGTGCCCGCAAGGCTCTGAAACCAAATCCCCGTCGTTCCGGGTTGCTTTTTTTCTACCTCTGCTTGGACGTCAATGTGTGCCAAAACACAGTTGGGAAGAACGTCCTCCAAACCAAAGGTGGTGATGATATCGTACAAAGCACTCTCGATCCGCGCCACTGATTGAGGGGTACTCGATACGGGATTCGTTCCGAGCACCAAATCGCCAACGCCGTAGGACCATGCACAAAATACTTGCATTCGAATGTCATCAATGTGGTCTGTGGGTGAATTGGGTTGAATTCTGGCCCCCATGTATCCTTTACTTCCAATTTGACTCCCCGGTAGTGGATTGAAGATTTTTTGTCCAACTCTAATCAACTCCTCATTGCTCATCAATTTGACGATACAAGCGATCACATCGCTAGACAAACAGGGCATGATGCGTTTGATGTCTTCCTCCGACTCGTTAAGGATATAATCTTTCAACTGTCCTAGAGTCCAATTTGCTAAGTTCGGATTGGCCTCCGTTGTTTGCTGCACCAATTCGTAGAGTTCATCTACAAATATGGTATGCGTTTCTATCTCCTGAATAGTAGTATTTTCAAGCAATTGACGAGCTACTTGGCGCTGCTGCTCATCTTGCGCAGCAACGTTTAGAGTCGCATCTCCTTCTTTAAAAGGATTGGCCGCACCGATCCACTGCCGATAAAGTTTTAGATCAAATTGTCCATTGATTCGCTGGAGATATTGAATGAGGCCCTCCCCACTCTGGGCCTGAGCAGAACGATTGATGGGAGACATAGGACTTTCTTTTGTCGTTAGTTGAACTGGATTACAAGAAGGGAGGAATAAGGCAGAACAGGCGATTCCAGCCTGTTGGAGGAACTGTTTGCGGTTTATTTTTTTCATTGAAGAAAGGACTTACTATTTGGAGTTATAGTAAGATAATGCTTTTAAATGGGAAATGGAAGGGCAAGAGCGGATCTCTAGTCCCTTAATTGTGAACTTTCCCACCTAAAAGCATCCTATTTTTTCAGTCAATCCATTCTTTTCAGCGAGCGTACGATGAAAATATAGGGACGTAGCTACCAGGTTACGCCACCAGTCAGGCGAATATCTCTGGAAGAACTACCGAGTAATAGTTCAAATTTACCCGCTTCCAATTCCCAGGCTTTTTTACCATCGTGATAGTAGCTAAACGCATCTTCTCCGAGTTCAAAAGTCAAGACTTTGGACTCACCAGGTTGGAGATTGACCTTTTGGAAAGACTTGAGTTCATGATTGGGGCGTTCTAAAGCGGACTCTACATCTTTGACATAAAGTTGGACGACCTCCTTGCCTTCTCGCTCACCAGAATTGGTCAACTTCATCTTGACGATTGCCTTTTTTCCCTGTTTTTCAACGGATAAGTCGCTGTAGTCAAAAGTAGTATAAGACAAACCATGACCAAAAGCAAAAGCAGGTTCTACTTCGTACTTATCGAAGTAGAGATAGCCCACAAAAATGCCCTCTTTGTGATCAATGATCAAATTTTCATCGGGGTATTGTGCGATCGAATGAGCGGGACTGTCTTCTAATTTCTTTGGAAAGGTCATGGGCAATTTCCCACTTGGATTGACCTCCCCAAACAAAACGCCAGCCAATGCATTTCCAGTCTCCATTCCGGGATAGCCAGCCTGAATGATGCCCTTAACTTTTGTCTCCCAGGCCCGCATATCAACGGGGCCACCACCAATCAAAACAACAATGGTATTGGGATTGGCTTTTAAGACCGCTTCAATCAAAGCATCTTGACCAAAAGGCAACATCATATCGGGCTTGTCGATTTCCTCTGCGTCAAAGGCATTGTCATCCCACTCATCAGTGTACCCACGGATGTATCCACCAATGTACAAGGCTACATCTGCACCACTGACCGCTTTGACGGCATCTGCAATCATAGCAGCATTCGCTTTTGCCTCTCTTTTTGCTTCATAGCCCGGAGCATAATCAATGGTTACCTCCTCTCCCAGTATGTTTTGTAAGCCTTCCAAAGGAGTGACTTCGTAAAAGGCCTTGACCTGTGAACTACCTCCTGCTCCGGCATGTTTTCGAGTGGCATTATCCCCTACCACAGCCAATTTTTTGATCTTGCTCTTATCCAGTGGAAGGATTTGCTCATTCTTAAGCAACACAATAGATTCATCCGCAATTTTGCGGGCAATGGCTTGGTGTTCTTTGGTATTGTACGCACCTGGACTGCGTTCACCAAATTTGTTGATCTTAAACATCACTCCTAAAATCCTTCGGACTTTGTCATCAATCAAGGACTCCTTGACTGTACCATTTTTCACCAGAGTTACTACAGTATCTCCCAAGAAGAATTTTCCGTAATCGACTACCCCTCCGAGCATTCCCAAGTCTGTTCCCATTTCAATATCCAGAGAAGTATTGATGGCCTCCATACCGTCTTTCACCGCTTTCCAATCGCTCATGACAATTCCATTGAAACCAATTTCTTTTCTCAAAACCTGATCCAACAAATAGGGATGATGAGTACAATACGTCCCTCTAAATTTATTGTAGGCTCCCATAATCGCCTGCACATCTGCCTCTTGAACAGCAGCAACATAAGCAGGCAAATAAATTTCACGGAAGGCCCGCTCGTCCATTAACACATCAACAAATTGCCGCTGGTATTCAAGGGTGTTGGCAATATAGTGCTTGGCGCAAGCCGCAATTCCTTGCTCCTGTACGCCCTTGATGTATCCGACGACAAATCTGGAGTTCAGATAAGGATCTTCGCTCAAGTACTCAAAATTTCTACCATTAAGTGGCGACCGTTGGATATTGAAACCGGGGCCAAGGATGATGTCTTTTCCTCGATAATTGGCCTCACTCCCGAGTACTTTACCAAATTCATAGCCCAAGTCCGTATTCCAAGTCGAGGCCAAAGAAATGCCGACGGGTAGGTAAGTACTCTTGTCCATCACATCCGTATCCTTTGTCCAATCGCGGCCATGTTCGTGGCGTACCCCATGAGGACCATCAGACATGGTCAATTCCGGAATGTTGAGCCGCTCCACTCCTCCGCTGGTGAAGGAAGAGCTCGCATGGATCATGGACACCTTTTCTTCAATGGTCATTTCACCAATTAATGCTTCGATTTTTTTGGTAACATCTACCGTTTGATTCTTTTGATCATCGGTAGGTTCGTTTGAGGAAGGGGATTCGCAGTTCGTCATCGTAAAAGCTATAAAAGTGAATAGGAAGAGGTAAGAGATAAAGTTGGAGTTGTTCATTTTGATCTATTTTGTGATTCGCAAAAATAGACTTTAAGAAGCAAAACCAGGTAGCCTGGAGGACGAATTATTTCAACTGGATCAAACAAAATTAGAAAATAGGCCTGGCCAGTAAAAAAGAAAGGGATTCGTAGCACTTCTTACGAATCCCTTAGTTGGGGATAAGTCATTATTTTTTCCCTTCGATAACGACTTTCAAACTGTTTTTCCCTTGAGCATGTACGAGGCTGATTCCATACACTCCGTTGTCGAAGGCAGGATTTTGTAAATCAATCCGGATCAGTTTTTCTTCTTCTTCGTCTACCGTTTTTTCCCAGACCACATTCCCTAGTTGGTTGGAGATGCTGAGATGGATTGTTCCTGGGGGTAGCGTAGACAAATTGAGGTAAAAGTGATCGTCTGCTGGATTGGGATATACTTCAATTTGACCATTGGGGGCGATAGTAATGGATCTGATCTCGGAATATTCGTAGGTTCCATCTAGGTCCCACATTTTCAATCGATAATAATAAGTATCAAATGTGAGCTTAGGATCTACAAATTGGTAAGCTTTTAAGCGATCACTGGTTCCCTCCGCAATCACTTGACCAAGTTTACCCCAATCGGTCACATTCCCTTTGCTGCGCTCAATATCGAAATGACTCGACTGGTATTCAGATTCCGTTTCCCAAGTCAAGAAAGCGGTATTGGGCTTTTGATATTTGGCTTGAAAGGACAATAGCTCCACGGGCAAGGCATCCAAACAGGTATACATTTCATTGACAATTTGTGTTCCGGGAAATGCATTGCAATCTACATTTCCACAAGCGACGGGACCGCAGGCAGTGAAAGTCTGTCCAATAAAGCTGGCGGAAGATTCAAAACAAACGTCTGGTAAAACGGGCTGTTCGGAGGCAAAGTCCAGCTGAATGTGAAATAAGACTTGATCGGTACCTACAATATTATTCTCTAACAAACAGCCTTCGGAAAAGGCATGTTGCCAAGCAATAGAAAAGCGGTTGATCTGAT
>JBCCSR010000167.1:0-8302 GCA_039199865.1 Bacteroidota bacterium | reverse complement strand
CTTAATTTTAACGATTGCCCAAACAAAATTTTAGGTAAAACTTTTGAATTTTAGGATATACGGTCATACATTTGATGCCGCATACTAAAAGAAAACTTGTTTGTGCTAAAATAAGTGCCACAAAAGTACTTATTTTTAGTTAACGAATACAGGCTAAAATGAGAATGAGAAAAGAAAAGTTTGTCTACAATACTCAGACGCTCCGTTATGAGAAGGTCATTGAGCCGCTCAAAGTGAAGCTGTTCAGAGTCCTAGGTTTCCTCTCCGCAGTTGTCGTAGCCGCAATTGTCATCATTTCTATCGCTTTTGCCTATTTTCCCTCACCAAAGGAACAAACGCTGATTCGCGAAATCGAACAGATGAAGTATCAATACATGTCCTTGAATAGTGATTTGGAAATGATGTCAAAGGTACTCAACAACTTACAGGAAAGAGACGCCAGTGTTCACCGTATGATTTTTGGAATGGATCCTATCGATGAGGACGTTTGGAACGGAGGAAGCGGTGGTCACGAAAAATATAGCAATCTGACTCCCTACAAAAATTCAGGGGAGCTTTTGATCGAAACTTCAGAACAAATTGATCAACTCAAGCAGAAAATTACCTTACAATCCAAGTCGCTGGATGAGATTACCACTTTGGCCAAAGATCGAGAAAAAATGTTGGCCAGTGTTCCCGCTATCAAACCGATCCGCGAAGATAAGCTCAAACGCAATATCCAAACACTTTCTGGGTTCGGAATGCGCTTCCACCCTATTTACAAAAGACATAAAATGCACACAGGTCTTGATTTTACCTGTCAAAGAGGTACGCCGATCCAAGCGACTGGTGACGGTAAAGTCCTCAATATCAGAAACTTGAAAAGTGGTTATGGCACCTATGTCATCGTTGATCACGGTTATGGTTACCAGACTTTGTATGCACACATGAGTAAGGTCGATGTCAGGAAAGGACAAAAGGTAACTAGAGGTCAAAAAATAGGAGAAGTGGGCAGTACGGGTACCTCTACCGCTCCTCACCTCCATTACGAAGTCATTTATCGTGGCAGTAAAGTCAATCCCATTCATTATTGCATGGATGGCTTGAGCCCTAAAGAATATCAGGAACTAGTCAATGTGGCTGCAATTTCCAATCAGTCATTCGACTAGAACAAAACGAATGATCTTGATGTCAAAAGACCTGTTGTATTTTGCAACAGGTTTTTTTTATGTCTTGAGTTAGAATAGAAGCAATGCATGTTTAAATTTTCACGATTGAGCGAAAGCGAGCAAGTATTATTTTGAGCAAGACAAAAACGTAGGTATCCCTCAAAGGTACGATGGGGCTTTTTAACGCTGCGCAAGATAATATTTGCCGTTTTTAATGGAATTTTAAACCTCCACTAAAGTCAAAAAGATTATCTTGATCCTGTTTTGACAAGCATTATCAAGTTGATGGAAAAGCAGAAACCCAAATATTGTCGCAACTGTCATTATCCCCTTGCTCCTCAAGCAAAGTACTGCTCACAATGCAGTCAGAAATATACGACAGGAAAAATATCGGTGCTCCATCTGCTCCGTGAGTTCGCCGAAGATCATCTCCACCTCAACTCCAAACTCTTCAAAACGGTGGCCGCTCTGATCGTTCCCGGCAAACTGACCGAGGAATATTTTAAGGGTCGACACAAACGCTTTGCCAGTCCACTGCGCTTATTTCTATTCTCGGCCATCGTATTTATTGCTGCACTGAGTCTGAGCATACCAGATAATGCCGTCGAGAATGACCACTTTATCGAATTGCAAGAAGGCTTGATCAATAAGAAGATGCTAAAAGCGGTAGACAGCTTAAGCAATGATTTAGGTGGAGAATTCCAAAGTACCCGAGTCGACCAAGCTCTCGACAGTTTGCATTATCACCTGGAAAATCAATTTGACTTTGATGATACCTTAAGGATCGAAGGCGAAGTAGAACTAGGTGGTGTCAATATGCCCGATATTGCGGTAAAAGACCTCATCGACAAAAGTCCAAGCGAAGTAATCGAAGCCTACGGCGAAGATTTGACTTTTTTGCAAAAGTTATTTTTTACGCAAATAATCAAGCTATTTATCTCTGGTAATTCCCTACTCAACTATATTGTTGATAAAGTAAGTTTGGCCATTTTATTTATGATGCCCTTCCTCGCCATGATTCTAAGTTTGATTTATGTGCGTAAAAAACGATACTATGTCGAACATTTGATTTTTTCCTTTCATTATCATTCCTTCATTTTTTTGGTCTTAAGTTTGATGCTCTTTGGCTTTCGTTCCCCTTCACCAGAACTGGTACTCTTAATCGTCGGTTTATTTATGGGCTACCTTTTCCTAGCGATGAGGACGGTTTACAATCAGGGCTGGGTAAAAACTTTTCTCAAATTTATGCTCCTCAATTTTTGTTATATTATTTTGGTGAGCATCTTTGCAATCCTAACCATTTTAATCAGCTTCGTCTTATTTTAAATCTTTTGTGGCATGAGCGTATACGAAAAATATGAAACGGTTATTGGTTTGGAAGTACACATTCAATTGGGCACTCAAACAAAAGCCTTTTGTGGCGATGACGCCCGTTTTGGTGCCGCTCCCAATACGCATATCAGTAGTATTTCTTTGGGTCATCCGGGTACTTTACCCCGACTCAATAAGCAACAAGTCGAATACGCCATTCGCCTCGGCATCGCCCTCAACTCCGAAATCAATCTCAATAACCAATTCGATCGAAAAAATTATTTCTATGCCGATTTGCCCAAGGGCTACCAAATTACCCAAGATCGATCCCCCATTTGTATCGGAGGCCAACTGATGATCCCCCGGGAGCAAGGACGAGGCCCCATTCGCATCCATCACATTCATATGGAAGAAGATGCCGGAAAATCCATCCATGATCTCGATCCTCAGAATACCCTCATTGATTTGAATCGAGCGGGTGTGCCTCTACTTGAAATTGTAACGGAACCCGATCTCCGTTCGCCACAAGAAGTAGATGCCTTTATGACGGCGATGCGCCAGTTGGTTCGTTACTTGGAAATTTCCGATGGAAATATGGAAGAGGGCTCAATGCGCTGCGATTGCAATGTTTCGGTACGGCTCAAGGGGACGGAGCAATTGGGAGAGCGCTGCGAAATCAAAAACGTCAACTCCATGCGTTTTGCCCGCAAGGCCATTGCTTATGAAAGCAAAAGACAAATTGATGTGTTAGAGGCTGGAGGTCATATTCGTCAGCAAACCCTTAATTTTGATCCTGCGACTGGTAGAACGAGTCCCTTACGGGAAAAAGAAGAAGCCCATGACTACCGTTACTTTCCTGACCCTGATCTTCCTCCACTGCGTTTGAGCGAAGCGAAGGTAGAACAGATTCGACAAACCCTGGCCCCTCTGCCTTGGCAATTGGTACAACGCTTCTGCGATCAGTATCAGCTCTCCGATTACGATGCCCAACTGCTCACCGAGGAAAAAGCAATTGCTTTGTACTTCGATCAGTTGGCTCAAAAGTGCAACTACCACAAAGCACTGGCCAATCTGATGATCAACAAGATCAAGCCTTGGTTAAAATCAGAAAAACTAGGGATTACCCACTTCCCCGTTGAATCCACCAATTTAATTGCCTTTATCGAGCTCATTGAATCTGGTCAGGTTAGCTCTGCCATTGCTTACCAACGCCTCTTCCCGGCCCTACTCGAACAGCCAATACAATCTGCCAAACAATTGGCCCAACAACTCAATATCATCCAATCTGCAGATGAAGATTTTTTGGCCTCCCTCATTGATGAAGTTTTGGCACAACATCCCAAAGAGGTACAAGCGTACCAAAAGGGCAAAAAAAAATTACTTGGTATGTTTATGGGAAAAATCATGCGGAAATCTCAGGGCAAAGCGGATCCGAAAGCCGGCAATGCGCTATTGAGAAAAAAATTGGAGGCATTTAGACAGAACGGATAAATGATCCTGCTTTTTGCATTTCCTCCTGAATTCCTTTATTTTTAAGCGCAAACACTAAACCCGGCTGTGGCGGTTGCCCAGGTGATAACAGCCTCAAATCCCTTTCACTATGTCAATGAGAAATAACGAAATAACCAAGCTCTATTACTCTATCGGAGAGATTTCGGAGATGTTTAATGTATCCAAATCATTGATTCGTTTTTGGGAGTCTGAGTTCGATATCCTCAAGCCACATAAAAACAGTAAGGGAGATCGTCGTTTTACCCAACAAAATATTGATCAATTTAAGATCATCCACCATTTGGTCAAGGATCGTGGATTTACCTTAGAAGGTGCCAAAAGAGAAATCAAGCTCAACAAAGATCGTTTGACCAAACGCAATAAAACACTAGATTCGCTCATCCGGCTCAAAGGTTTTTTGGAAGAATTGAAAGCATCGATTTGATGAAAGCCTTTTCCTCTCCTTATTTGTAATCTAAAATATGCAGTTGTTCTTGGCAAAAAGTATAATCTGAGCTAAGATTGGAGGCAATGATGATGAGTCGTTGATGGCCAAAACGCTTGATCAGATGGTGATACCACTCCATTCCTTCCTCATCGAGATTGGTAGTGGGCTCGTCTAATAGCAGGATGGGGCAATCAGAGCAAATGGCCAATACCAATTTGAGTCGCTGTTTCATTCCGGAAGAAAAATATTTGATTTCCTTGTCAATCGAACTTTGAAAGCCCAGTAACTCAATTAAGGCATTCGCATCGAGTCCATCGAGCAAGGTTTTGAATCGACGATGAAAGTCAATGGCCTCCTTGAGGGTCAGCTCTTCGATGAGCTCGATGTAGGGGGCCGCATAGCTTATCTTTTGGTAAACGCGATCGGGATCTAACTTTTGTCCTGCTACTAGGAATTCAATTTTTCCTTTAGAGGGTGTCAAGTGGCCAGAAAGAATTTTGAGTAAGGTGGACTTGCCCGTACCGTTTGAACCGAGAATGGCATAGGCTTGGCCGGTTTGGAAAGTGTAATCTATATTTTTAAAAATCCATTCAAAACGAAATCGTTTGGACACCTTATGCAGTGCGATTTCCATTGGTTCGACTTCCATTTATGTGGCGCATGCCAATGATCCCCCGATCGGCATTGCGGATGAAATTAAGGATGGTTTCTCGCTCGGGGGTAGCATCGATTTTGGTGCGAATTTGTTCGACCGCTTGAGTGGTGTTGTACCCTCTCAGATATAGCGTACGATAGATGGCTTGGATGTGATCGATTTTATCTGGACTAAAACGATAGCGTTTTAGTCCAATAGAATTGATGCCCGCGTAAGAAAGGGGTTCGCGAGCCGCTTTGATGAAAGGAGGGACGTCTTTTCTGACCAGTGAGCCACCGCCTAACATAACGTGTTTACCAATTTTCACAAACTGATGAACGGCGGACAAACCACCCAAAACGGCCTTTGGACCAATTTCGATGTGTCCAGCAAGGTTAACACAATTGGCCAATACACATTTCTCACCAATCACACAATCATGAGCAATGTGGACATAGGCCATAATCAGACATTCATCACCAATGATGGTTTCGTAGTTGGCGCGGGTTCCTCGATTGAGGGTACAATATTCGCGGATGGTTACCCCGTTGCCGATGCGTAAGAGGGAGTGCTCACCGTTGAATTTTTTATCTTGGGGAACAGAACCCAAAATCGCTCCGGGAAAAATTTTACAGTCTTCACCAATCCGAACTCCGTTGAGGATACATACGTTAGGACCAATCTCTGTTCCATCACCAATAACAACATCCGCCTCAATTGTCACAAAGGAACCTATCTTGACATTCTTTCCGATTTTAGCGTCAGGGTGTATATGCCTGATTGCATTATTCATTTTTAGTTTTTCTAATAATTTGTGCGGTTAATTCTCCCTCTGAAACGATCTTGTTTCCAACATAGGCAGTTCCCTGCATATGAACGATACCCCGACGAATGGGAGTGAGTAATTCCAATTTTAATATTAAGGTGTCCCCAGGGACGACTTTATTTTTGAATTTAGCGTTATCGATTTTCAGGAAGTAAGTATCCCATTCCGTAGGATCTTCCACTGCCGACAGGGCCAGAATACCTCCCGTCTGTGCCATTGCTTCCAATTGTAATACACCTGGAAAAACGGGATTTCCCGGAAAGTGTCCTTGGAACAATTGCTCATTGAAAGTGACATTTTTTACCCCCACAACATGCTCGGAGGAAAGTTCGATGATTTTATCCACCAACATAAAGGGAAAGCGATGAGGAATGTACTTTTGGATACTCATCACATCGTAAAGGGGATTGATATCCGGGTTGTATTTGGGTTTTCCTCTCAACTTTCGCTGTTCTTTCCAGCGTTGCCTCAAAATTTTCGCAAATTCAATATTTGCCGTATGGCCCGGTTTGGTAGCCATAATTTTTCCTCTGATCGGCTTTCCAACCAGAGCCAAATCGCCCATCACGTCTAGCAGTTTATGACGTGCAGGTTCGTTTTCAAAATGTAAATCTAACGTATTTAAGATACCTTCTTTGTCTACTTTGATGCTCGGCTTTTTCAATCTTTCTGCCAAGGTGTCCAGTTCGCTTTGGGCCATCACTCGATCAACAATAACAATGGCATTGTCTAGGTCTCCTCCTTTGATCAAATCCTGATTGAGCAGATGCTCTAACTCGTGTAAAAATACAAAAGTTCGGCACGGAGCAATTTGTGACTGGTAGTTGCTGACTTTATCCAGAGAGGCATATTGATGCCCTAAAACTGGAGAGTCAAAATCGATCATGGTGGTCACCTGGAATTCTTCTGATGGTAATGCCAGTAATTCCGTACCGGTGATTTCATCGCGATAGGAAATGGGTTCGGTCACTTCAAAATATTCCCGATCTGCGTCTTGTTCTTCCAGACCCACTTGCTCGATCCCCGCTACGAATGCATGGGCGCTCCCATCCATAATTGGCGTTTCGGGGCCATCTATTTCAATTAGTACGTTATCTACACTCATTCCAATTAATGCAGATAAGGTGTGTTCTACGGTTGCCACCTGGGCTTCGCCACTTTTTAGCGTTGTCCCTCGGTTGGTGGAATATACTTTACTCACATCGGCGCTGATGACAGGGGTCGCTTTGAGGTCAATCCGCTGAAACTTTAAACCATGATTGACAGGAGCAGGCTTAAAAGTCATCGTTACCGCCTTGCCCGTATGCAGTCCAACTCCTTTGACTGTAATGGGTTTCCTGATGGTATGCTGTTTCATATTCACGATTTCAATTACTTCGACGGAGAAAATTCGGTCAAAGATACAGCTTTTACTCTAATTTAGAAGAAGCACAAGAAAATCCTTTGACAAAAAGAATTTACGCCGGTGGAATTGGCTAAAATTCGCCTACCACTAGGATTCGGATTTTGCTAATTTACGTTCTAAGTCCTGTATTTTCTTTAATAATTCGGGCAATTGACGAAAAATAGCGTAGGATTTTAGATAATCCCGATAGGGAATGGCCGGAGAACCATAGACGGCTACATTAGGCGTTTTGATCTCAGCCGCCACCCCACTTTGAGCCTGAACTTTCACTCCGTCCGCTACTTTAATATGCCCGACAAAACCCGCCTGACCGCCAATCAAACATCCTTTCCCAATTTTGGTACTCCCGGCAATACCCGCCTGTGCGGCAATGGCTGTATTTTCTCCAATCTCCACATTGTGGGCAATCTGGATCAGATTATCGAGTTTAACCCCCGCTTTGATCAAGGTGGAGCCCATAGTCGCCCGATCAATGACCGTATTTGCTCCAATCTCTACGTGATTTTTGATGACTACATTACCGATTTGCGGGATTTTTTGAAAAGAACCATCCTCCTGGGGAATAAACCCAAAACCATCTGCTCCAATCACTACATTGGCATGTAGAATAACATGGTCTCCAATCTCACAACCGTGATAAATTTTTACTCCGGGATGCAACGTAACTTGTTGACCAATTTTTACATTCTTACCCAAAAAGACCTGAGGATGAATATTAGCACCCGCTCCGATGGTCACTCCCTCCTCAATTACGGTAAACTTCCCCACTCGGCAATTGGCCCCCATTTCAACACTTGAATGGATGGACGCTTGTTCGGAAAGCTCTGCCTCGACTTCCTCTTGCTGACCAAAACGGTCCAGCAATAATGCAATGCTTTGGTAGACATTGTCTACCCGAATGAGCGTAGCGGTGATGGGTTGGGAAGGTTTAAAATCGTGGCTGACCAATAATACGGAGGCATTGGTCGTGTAGGCAAAAGATTCATATTTGGGATTGGCGAGGAAACTAATGGTTCCCTGTTTTCCTTCTTCAATCTTG
>JBCCSR010000166.1:0-8304 GCA_039199865.1 Bacteroidota bacterium | reverse complement strand
TGAAAACCTTGTCTTATTTGATCAGGAAGCACTTCATCTAGTATCTTTCTAAGACCATTATCCGATGGAATCTTTTTGATACCATAAACTTTAGTCAAATTACTCTGCTCTGCTTTACTCTTTTTGCGAAAGGAAAATAAAGAGGCAAACTTTAACGAATAGATGGCAAAGCCACTTTTTAGAACATCCGCTAAATCATATGACAAATTTTCACTACGTTCATCTGAAACGCTTTCAAATAGCGGAATGATTATTTCTCCATATAATTTATCGAAAACCCCGCTTTGCAATTCACCTGGTCGTATTTTTTTTCGTGTCTTTATTCTCATACGTGCAAGATAGACTCTTTTTTACTTTTTTTGATCAAAGTGAGAATTACTGCATTTCTACTTCAAGTCGTTTGGTTCCTATTCCTCCTGCAAGCCAATATTTTTCTGAGCCCGTGCAGAATATTTCACTAAAAGCAGTAGATGGGACCCAAATTAGTGCTTGGTATCTCCCCGATTCAAGCCAAAAAAAGGCCGTCATCCTACTGAATGGATTAAGAGGAAATCGCCTAACTATGGTGGAAAGGGCCAAAATCTATCGTCAGCAAGGTTATGCCACTGTTTTACCAGATTTGCGGGGAACTGGGGCCAGTGAATCTCGCTTGATTACCTTTGGTTGGGAAGAACGCCATGACCTCTTAGCCACTGTCAATTTCTTACAAAAATCTGGTTATCAACACATTGCAGTACACGGCATTTCTCTGGGTGCAGCGACCATCGCCTTTAGTTTGGCCGACAACCCCGATTACGCTTTTGTGGTTTTAGAATCTTGTTATGACAATATTGATCAGGCGCTAAGCAATCGGATTGAACGTTTTATGATTCCCGAGTTTTCCGTCATTCCCCTCAAACGCATTTCTGAATGGCGAATGGGTATCAAAACGGAACAACTTTACCCCGAGCATTACCTCAAGTTGTGTAAAGTTCCCACCCTAATCATGGCAGGAGACGCCGAAACGAGAGTCAAAAAGGAAGAAACGGAAAAATTGTATCACAAGTGCGGTGCTACCGACAAAACCCTCCACTTTTTTCAGGGAGCCAAACACGAAAACTTCATGAACCGCTACGAGGAGGAGTTTCGAAATTTACTGGGCAGCTGGTTGGAAAAGATGGAATTGAAAGTCCTTTGATTAGGTCTAGTCAATGTACCAGAAATTCCTTAATTTCGCCTGGCGTAAACTCAATTCAATGGTACCATCCGACATTTTGTCCATCCTAGCCTTTAATTGACAGAATTGGAGTAAATATTGATATTGATTTCCAGGAAATCTTGTTTCCAAAACCGAAATCTAGGTGTTAGCTGATTCGACCTCTAATTACATACAGCGCTGTAAGTTGAGTTCAAAACAGAGGAGCTTACAATAATTCAGATCTGAATGCCCCGGACCAATCGCTAAGCCAGCAAAGAGAATAGAATAATTAAATCAACAAAGATGAATCCCAGATTGATTTTCTCCCTAATGGGACTACTTGCTTTTCTTATTTTAAGCAGTTGTCAAGATCAGGCTCCTATGGCCAAAGCCGATGCGCCAGATCCCAGTCAAGTCCAATTATTTAATCTAATCCCCGCGTCCAAAACTGGACTAACCTTCAATAATCTTTTGGAGGAAAATTTGAAAGTGAATTACCTCCGCTATGACGGCGTATACATGGGTGGAGGCGTCGGTGTCGGTGACCTCAATAATGATGGCCTGGACGACCTCTATTTCGCTGGAAATTTGGCCAAAGACCAATTGTACATCAATAAGGGGAATTTGAAATTTGAAAACATCACCCAGACATCCGGAATCAAACAAGGCGATACCTGGTCGACTGGCGTGAGTTTTGTCGACGTCAATAATGATGGCTGGTTAGACATCTATGTCTGTCGCTTCCTCTACGAAGAAGCCGCGCGTAGAAAAAATCTACTCTACATCAATAACGGTGACTTGACCTTCACGGAAAGTGCCGAAAAATATGGAATTGCAGATACGGGCTACAGCATTCAAGCCAATTTCTTCGACTATGACAAAGATGGCTTCCTAGACCTTTACATCGCCAATCAACCGCCCACTTCCGTTGCTCTAAAAAAACAATTAACCGGCAAAAAAGACTTCACCTACACCGATCGTTTGTATAAAAACAATGGGAATGGAAGTTTTACGGACGTTACAGAGAAAGCAGGCATCACCAACTACTCTTTCTCTCTGAGTTGTACTGTAAGTGATCTTAACCAAGATGGTTGGCCAGACATTTATGTGGCCTGTGATTATGAGGAACCAGATTTTTATTATGAAAACAATGGAGATGGGACCTACCGCAATGTGGCTCACGATGCCATCCGACACATGAGTAATTTCAGTATGGGAGCGGATATTGCCGATATCAATAATGATGGTTGGTTTGACATCTACACCGCTGATATGGTGGCTGCTGATAATTTCCGTTTGAAAACCAATATGAGTGGAATGAATCCCGAAAAATTTTGGGCTTTAGCAGATGCAGGCTACCATTATCAATTTATGTTCAATGCCTTGCAATTGAATAATGGCAATGGCACTTTTAGCGAAATTGCTCAAATGTCTGGGGTTTCGAATACCGATTGGAGTTGGTCCGCTCTCTTGGCTGATTTGGACAATGATGGCTACAAAGACTTGCACGTTACCAATGGTCAGTTGCGAGATGTCCGAAATAACGATTATCTAATCGAACGAAAAGCCTACGTCGCAAAGAAAAAGGCAGAAGGGGTCAAAGCATTTAATCCATTGGATATTTTGGCACTGGCTCCTTCAGTAAAAATCAAAAACTATACTTATCGCAATAACGGCGATTTGACCTTTACCAACATGATTGAAAAATGGGGTTTGAACCAAGCCACCTTCTCACAAGGCTCTGCCTATGCTGATTTGGATAATGATGGCGATCTCGACCTCGTGCTCAATAATACCAATGAAATGGCAGGCCTTTACGAAAATAGTACAGCCGATCAGCAACTCAATAATCACCTGCGCTTGAAGTTGACGGGAGACCAAAAGAATCTTCGTGCCATTGGAGCTAAAGTCAGCATCAAATATGGAGATCAAATTCAAATTCAAGAAGTCTCACCAGTACGTGGTTATATGTCGGCCAGTGAAATGAGTCTTCATTTTGGTCTGGGCAAAACGCAATCGGTGGACGAATTGACCATCGACTGGCCAGACGGTCGGCAAACATTTTTGGAAAAAGTAAAAGTCAATCAAAGCCTTTCGTTGCAACACAAAGACGCGCAAGCCAAAAGCAACTCGGCATCCAAACAAGCTATTTTCGCCGAATCGACAAAGGCCAGTAAAGTACAATACAATCATCAAGAAAATGAGTACAACGATTTCAAAAGAGAAATTTTGTTGCCTTATAAAATGTCTCATCTTGGTCCTTGTCTGGCCACGGGCGATATCAATGGAGATGGCCTACAAGATTTTTACATCGGTGGAGCTTCTCAACAAAGTGGTGCTTTGTATTTGCAATCGACTGGAGGCCAATTCACGGCCAGCACTTCCAATCCCTGGTTAAAGCACCAAGACCGCGAGGATACTGGAGCCCTATTTTTTGATGCCGATGGCGATCAAGATCTAGACCTCTACGTTGTGAGTGGAGGCAATGAATTCAATGATCAGGCTCCTCAATATCGAGATCGGCTTTATCTCAACGATGGCAAAGGTAATTTTAGTCACGACAATCAAAATCTACCTGGAGTCAGTGGATCTATAGCTACTGCTGCCGATGTGGATGGCGATGGCGATCAAGACTTATTTGTTGGCGGGCGTCAAGTGCCCGGAAGATATGGAGTGGGTACCCAAAGTTATCTCCTAGAAAATCAGAACGGAAAGTTTGTCGACAAAACCAGTGATTGGGCGCCTGAATTAGGCTCTTCAGGGATGGTCACCGATGCCATTTGGACCGATTTGGATGGCGATAAAGATGTCGATCTGATGCTGGTGGGAGAATGGATGCCCCTGACCTATTTTAGAAATGATGGCGGCCGATTGGTCGATGCGACGAGTGAGGCGGGATTTGACAATACGGAAGGCTGGTGGAACAGCATCAACTTTGCGGACATGGATGGCGACGGCGACCGTGATTTGATTGCGGGCAATCTTGGGCTCAACATTAAATACAAGGCTAGTGTTGATCAACCTTTTACTTTGCACGTCAAAGATTTTGATGAAAATGGTACCCACGATGTTTATCTGGGCTATTACGATAATGATGGTGTTTGCTATCCCGTACGCGGTCGAGAGTGTTCCTCTCAACAACTGCCCTATATCAAAAAAGAGTTTGCCAGTTACAACGCTTTTGCCAAAGCTTCACTGGATAAAGTATTGGGAGAGCGAAAAGAGGGGGCCATTTCAAAATCGGCCAAAATGTTTGAAACCGTTTATATTGAAAACCTTGGCGACGGGACCTTCAACATTCATACTTTACCCAATCAGGCACAAATTGCACCAACCTACGGCATCGTAGTTAGTGATTGGAACAAAGATGGACACCAAGACCTCTTGCTCGCTGGTAATTATTATCAACGAGAAGTAGAAACCACCCGGAGCGACGCAGGCATTGGACAAATCCTGCTTGGCGACGGAAAAGGCCAGTTTGAGGCAATGCCTACTGCAAAAACGGGTTTGAAATTGTACAAAGATGTTCGCGATGTTCGGATGATTTTAGACGATCGTAAAAATGCCGTCCTACTCGTTGCCAACAATGATGCGGCACTGGAGGTGTACCGTAGTAACGGACAACTGGTGCAATAAATAAGGAATTATTCTTCCTAAAAGTGATAGATCCACAATGGGCCTATCACTTTTTTTATGAAAGCCTTTTCAATGATGGCAATACACAAGGGGAGTCATCCAAATTGGCGCATCCCACACTGCACTGCACCGTCCACTATAATCGAGTCACAAATCCTGGGGCGATGAAATCACAATGGGTAACGCTTAATTGACGACAATTCTCTTATTTTTGCACAGAAATTGTTCTCCAATCAACTGCTTATGTGTTTAATTGACATGAGACGACCAATGTTTTATTTATTGCTTGTCCTCCAATTTTCCCAATATGCCTGTACATCGTCAAAAGATGGGAAAACAGCTATCGACGGCAAGACAGAGAAATCGATTGTCCAATACAATCCGGAAAAGCCACAGCTTCTTTTTCTGAATTTAAGCATCCGAAAGACCGCAACACCTAAAGGAAGTGAAGTAGAATTGGTTGATACTAAAGTGGTCGATGGAACCATCAAGCGCGATTTTCCGTCGAAGGTCTCCCACAAAAGTTTTCAATTGGTTTGCTCTTTTCTGGATGAAAACAAAAAGGTACTGAAACAAACTGCTATTGACCATCCCTTACACAAACGTTACGAATACCAAAATGATCAGGGAACCTTCAGTGCTAAATTGGTTGAATCTGATGAAGGACAATTTAGCTTACGGACCCAATTGACCGTGGGCATTTCCTATTTGAGAATTGAAGAAACATTGAACGATCCAAATCAACTCAACACCCTGCAAACCATAAAATTATAGCATGAAAACAATATACAGCCTTTTTATTCTATTTGCGCTGAGTTGTAGTCAAATTACAGCTCAAGTATTTGAGGTAGATACCATCTTGTACAATGGTGATGACGATAATCGCATCAATATTGTTTTCCTTGGAGATGGTTACCAAGCTAGTGAACTGCCCAAATACAATCAAGATGTAGTCAATACGGTTGATGATCTTTTCTCTACAACGCCCTTCATTCAGTATCGCGACTACTTCAATGTATTTGCCATCAACGTTCCTTCGCTAGAGAGTGGCGCCAGTCATCCGGGAACTGCTTTGGATGAGCCTTCTTCCAGCAATCAACCTACCGGTACAGTGGTCAATAATTTTTTCAATTCGACCTTTGATTTTGCGGGAATACATCGTTTGGTTGTTGCCCAAGATGGCTTTGCCATTAGCAATGTTTTAGCCGACAATTTCCCCAACTATGATCAAGTCTTTATTTTGGTCAATAGTGAATTTTACGGTGGCTCGGGTGGTGCCAGTGCCATATCTACCACGCATGTTGATGCCAGTGAAATTGCCATTCACGAAATTGGTCATTCCTTTGCTAACCTAGCTGATGAGTATTATGCCGGGGATTTTTTCTCTGCTGAGTTGGCCAATATGACCCAGGAGACCAACCCCGCATTCGTCCGCTGGAAAAACTGGTATGGTGACCAAGGCGTTGGGATTTACCAACACTGTTGCTCGGGCAATTCTGCGAACTGGTATCGGCCACATCAGAATTGTAAAATGCGCATTTTGGGTGTTCCCTTTTGTGCCGTCTGTACCGAGACTTTTGTAGAAACCATTCATGATTTGGTTTCACCCATTGATGATTATACCCCTTCTCAATTGCAATTGACCAATCAAGGTCAAGATTTGATCTTTAAAGCAGATTTAATCTACCCCGACCCGAACACCCTAGCCATCACGTGGTTGCTCAACGGAAATCTCTTGACCACTGATGTAGATTCTATCAGCCTTTCCAGTAGTCTTTTGGAAACGGGAAGCAATCAACTGACCATCATGGTCGATGACCAAACGCCTTTAAGTCGCGCTGACCTCCATACGCCAAACCACTTGTTTTCAGTCAATTGGGAAATTGAAAAAACCACGACTTCTATTCAAAGTATTGGTCAGGAAAGAAAATTGCATTGGAATGTTTATCCCAATCCAACCAAAGATCGCTTACAAGTGAACTACGAGTTGGATCAAGGCTCGGAAGTTCAGATTGTTCTTTATGATCAGTTGGGCCAATTGATTCAACAAAGCCCTTCAACCCGACAAGCAAGTGGCGAACACGACTATGCAATCGATATGAGCCAGTTGCCCACTGGGAATTACCGTTTACAATTATTGATTGATGGCATTCCTTTTAGTCGTCCTATAGTAAAAATGGAATAGCGCTAGAAATGGATGGGCTCCTTTGGCATGTCATCACGACAAAGGCTGGATGACCAGATGGATCCTTTCATCAGCAGTAGTAACATTAGGTTGAGCTTTTGAGTTACAGATTTTGGATGACTTCAGTTGGGAGTCCCGTAATTTCTGCTATTTCATTGACTGTCATCCCCTTCTCTTTCAGCGTTTTTGCAATTTCTAGGTTTCGTTTGTCAATCCCTTCGGCAATCCCCTCTTGCTTGGAAGTATCAACAATGTTTTTGAGGTCTCTGTAATATTTTAAACTTTCCTCGTAGGCAACTCTTTCTTCGCTGGAAAATTTAGCGATTTCAGCAGCTTCAAATAGCTTTTGGAATATTTTATCTTGTAGCTTTTGGGGCTTTGCTTGTAACTGAGAGAGATGTCTAAAGATGTACAACCACTTATCAAACTGAGTTTCTAATTCTTGTTCTTGTTTTTTGAATTTAGGCAACTCGATATAGATGAATTTTAACTTATCATAAAATACTTGACACCTTTGATCTTTTAATTCTACGATGTGCAACAACTGCGGGTCTGACTTGTGATCATCAAATTCGAAATCTAAGATCCCAACGGTGTATACTGGATCAAGTTTGTAATCCCAATCCCCTTTTTTTGCTTGCTCTTGAATTGGAAATGAGGAATAATAAATACTTCTATCTTTAAAGTAATTCTGCTTTGCTTTTTGAACTTCTACTATGAATCTTTCTCCATTTCTTCCTATACAATAGATATCAAAAATTGCAGTTCGGTCAACTATTCTTTGTCCTTGGTGCTCATTTTGAGCATACGATAAATCCGCGATTTGGTGTTTGTGAGGAAGCAATTCATTTAAAAAATCAATGAGTAAATCTTTATTTGGCTCGCTCCCAAATAATTTTTTGAATCCGAAATCAGTTAGCGGATTTATAAACTTTTCATTTTTGACACTCATCAACCATTTATTTAATCCCAACAATTTGTCTTAACAAATATAAGGTGTTTTCCGATTGATTTCCTCCTAATTTTACCGTCAACTTAAATTGCTTTCTGGCAACATCTGTCTATCCAGCATAAACTTTCAGATAGCAAGTTATACCCGAAAGTTCACCATTCTTGACTAAAATTGCAAATACCCAACTAATCAAACCGTTAATCCTTTTTCTCATTAGAAAAATAAGGGCTGATTGCTTATTCGGGTGGCGGTAAGGTAGGTGAGCAGGATAAGCAGCTACCTATCGAGATCGCTTATCCTGCTCGATGGTTTACCGAATCATTTATTCCAATTTGCTAATATCAAACGTTATCC
>JBCCSR010000165.1:0-8307 GCA_039199865.1 Bacteroidota bacterium | reverse complement strand
GTCTCCCTACAACACCTATAAATATACGGGCCTTCCTCCGGGTCCGATTAGTATGGCTTCGATCAGTAGTATTGATGCAGTGCTAAACAATGAAGCACACGATTACATTTTCTTTTGTGCCAAGGGAGATGGATCTGGCTACCACGCTTTTGCCAAAACACTGGCTGGCCATAATGCCAATGCTGCTCGCT
This sequence comes from Bacteroidota bacterium, assembly GCA_039199865.1. Lineage (GTDB taxonomy): Bacteria > Bacteroidota > Bacteroidia > Chitinophagales > Saprospiraceae > JALZUU01. The sequence goes on along the minus strand of JBCCSR010000165.1, from coordinate 8,116 downwards.
ACCGAAAAAATCTTCGCGCTCGAGGCTTGCGATAAGCAAGCGTGGCTGGATCAATTCCAATCCCACCAATCGGCTATAGTGTACTAATATACTCGTCTAAATAAGCCAATTGCTCGTTGAGTATATTTTCCAAAAAGTCAAGCGAGGAAAAAGCAGGTAGTGGTCGATCCAGGCGAGGGACTAAACTTTCGCGTTCATAAATATTGTTTCTCTGCAATAAAGTATAACTGTTGGTATAAATCTGCATGATGTTCTGGTTGGTCAAATGACCATTGCGTAGTGCATTCCATCTTTCCTTTAAGCTCGTTCTAAAAGCATCATCATTGATTAATCGCTGCGTAAGTTTATGGTGGATGACAAACCCCGTGGGACTGGGGATCTCTTCCCCAAAAATACCCAGACCAAAGGTAGCATCAAAATCCCAGGAGACGAAGTAGTAATTGCTTTGTTGGTTTCTCCGCGCAATGTAGATGTTATTGCCCGAATTATCGAAGGCACCAGTGAGACTGATCAAGATAAAATAGTCGATGATATTGTCCACATCAATCCAATCCGAGTAAGTTGTAGCAAAAGTTTCGTTGTCTGCTTCCAGGTAAAAGCGAGTAAAGGCTTCCAATTTGTTCCAATCATAGCTTCCCGGTTCTTGGGGATATTTGATCCAATAGTTTCCCCAAGATGGGAGATTGTTGTCGACTGCCGGAATAGAAAAACCACCCACTGCTTCACCCCAACCTTTGGCTTTGTAGAGCTCTCCTCCGTCTGAGGACTCAGAAATTTTTTCCAACTTCAGTTGCTTCCGATCTAGTCGTTCTCCAAGGTAGTACAAGCCCTGATATTGATCATCTATAAACAACTCGCAATAATGACGATCGGCCCCCAACTGTAAATCAGGCTCTTGTGCCTGATACGCTACTCTTCCAAAGCCTAGCCACAAATCCATGGTTCCCTTGTCGCGAATCATCAGGGGTTCATTCCACATTCCATCCAATAACCAATCATCGTCTTCTCTCATTTCCAAGAGGGAGATTTTGCGGTTTTCCAAACCTTGTTCGTCTTCCCACAATTCCAAACGATAGGATTTTTTGGGAAACTGAAGAGAAGTGTTGCCCCGTAAGCGAATGCCCAAGTTGCCCCACTCCGTAATTTCACCAGCTTCGATCAGATTGAATTGAGCAGCGGCATATTCAACATCGATGTTTTGAGCACTACGCGTTTGAATTTTAATGATGGGCAATTCCGTTCTAAAAAAATTGAAGGCCTCACCTTGCCAATCGACTGAGTAGGCCTGGCCCAAACGAATTTGACTGACCGTATCCGCAAAATTAATCTCCTCTCCCTCAATGGATAGATTTTGCTCCGTACCATTGTAAATGAGTAGGCTACTCTCCAAGTCAATACCAACTGTATTGCTGAAATAACGGGGGGCTTCTTCCATCATCATTTCCGGCTCCGTATCTTTACTACAAGTGGAACAGATGAAGGCGAGAAGCAATAGACTAATGAAAATAGAAGGTCTCCTCATTTTTATATTCTTTGTCAAACGTAAATTGATTCGATCATCAATTGAACTGGATTCGCCAATCCAGCAACAAATATACAACAACTGAAGACATCAAGCGTGATGCAAATAATATACTATCCGTCATTATGCTTCATCGGATACGAATAGAGTCAGTCCCGCGGCCAGTAGGAAGGAGATGGCTCCAAGCAACATGGCATAAATAGCGGCACCCGCAAAAAAATGACTGACCAAAAAGCCCAGAATTGTAGCGGCTACCAATTGGGGAATCACAATAAAAAAGTTGAACACGCCCATGTAATACCCCATCTTACTGGCGGGCAAAGCTCCCGTCAACATGGCATAAGGCATGGACAAAATACTGGCCCAGGCAATGCCAATGCCGACCATCGACAAAAGCAAGAAATTGGGCGACTGCACTATCATGATGGATCCCAAGCCCAAAGCACCGGCAATCAGACAGAGCATATGGGTAATCTTTCGACTGGTGACTTTCGCTAGCATCGGTAAGGCAAATGCAACCAAGGCCGCCACTCCATTGTAAACTGCAAAACACACGCCCACCCAATCGGCTCCTTCATTGTAAAGGGCAGAGGTGGTGTCTGAAGTCCCATAAATCGAATTGGTCACCGCTGCGGTAGTGTAAATCCACATGGAAAATAGCGCAAACCAAGAGAAAAACTGGACCCAGGCCAATTGTCGCATCGTTTTGGGCATGGTTTGAAAATCATCAATCATATTGACAAATCCATTCCTGGTATTCCCACTCTTCTGCATCCAACCCGCCAAAGCAAATAAAAGGCCACCTACCAAAAGACTGAAAGATAAAATGTACAGTTCTTTGTCTAACTCCCAATTGAACAACAACCAAGAGACGATCGATCCAAACAAAGCCACCATCAACCCACCTTGGATTTTACTGGCCGCGCTTGCTTGTAAACCTTCCTTTCCCATTGCTTTCGCTCCAGCTAACTTTTCCTCTGCGGCCTCAAAAGCAGCCAGTTCTTGAGGACTGTATTCTTTTGAACGAAAAACCGTCCACAAGACCGCCAATAAAAAGACCATCCCTCCCAAGTAGTACGACCATTTCACAGAATCAGCGATTACCCCTTCCTCTGCCACTTTAGAAACGCCAAACCAATTGCTCAGCATCCAAGGCAAGAGGGAGGCGATCACAGCTCCCACTCCGATGAAAAAACTCTGCATGGCAAAACCCGTTGTTCGCTGTTCGGCGGGAAGGTTGTCTCCTACAAAGGCTCGGAAGGGTTCCATGGAAATATTGATGGAGGCATCCATGATCCAAAGCATCCCTGCCGCAATCATCAGGCTAGGAGAATTGGGCATAAAAAATAAAGCGATGGTCGAACAAATGGCGCCCACCAAAAAATAAGGTCGACGTCTTCCCAAACGCGTCCAAGTTCGATCACTGAAATAGCCGATAATAGGTTGGACAATCAAACCCGTCAAAGGAGCGGCAATCCAGAGGATCGGAATTTCATCGACACTTGCTCCTAGGGTTTCAAAGATGCGACTGGTATTGGCATTTTGTAGTGCAAAACCAAATTGGATGCCCAAGAAACCGAAACTCATGTTCCAGATTTCCCAGAAGGACATCCGTCTTTTTTTTATGATGATGCTCTGCGTTTGGTTCATGTTTTTGTTTTGATGATTGGTAAATTGGAGAGAGGTCGCAGCACTAGTTGCTCGACAATACCAGGTAATCCCAGGCACCGAGTCTCATCCCCATATTAGCGGCCAGTTGGATGTCTTTTTTTGCAAAAATATTATTGTAGGTTCCAGCAAAAGCATCGCCTTCCAAAACAATATCTTGCTCCTCTCCACTTAGGTTGAGAACGACGACAACTTTGTCTCCATCTTTTTCTCTCATGAAGGCATAAACATTTTTATCCTTGCCCGTGGCAATGCGTTTAGGGGCGCCACCGTAGCTTCCATTCCACAAAGCCTTATTGCGTTTTTTCAACTGATTCAATTGGGTATAAAAATCAGCATAGGAATAATCTTTCCAATCAATTACATCTTTCTCAAAAAACTTCAATCGCTTGTCATTGCCCGATTCTTGCCCCGAGTAAATCAATGGCATCCCATCAAAAGTAGCCGTTAGGACGGCAAAAGTTTTATGGCCATCTTTGTAGCGATCGAAGACAGTGCCTACCCAGGTATTTTCATCGTGGTTGGAGGTAAAATGCATGTGAAAACCTTTTTGATAAGTCGCCTGATTCTCTTTCCAATATTCATCAATCGCCAAGGCGTCTTTTTTTCCCGCCGCAATATCGTTGGTCAGCTTGTGGAAAGGCCAGCCATAGTCCATGTGGAAGCCACCGCTATTCCGGTTTTCTGGCTTATCCGACTCGGCCAACATAAATACCTTTTTCAATTTTTTCAAACTTTGATTGGCTTCAACCCAAAAGTCATTGGGTACGCCGTGAGCTACATCACAACGGAATCCATCGATGCCCACATCGGTCAGCCAGAAGGCCATGGCGTCGATCATCGCTGCGCGCATTTCTTTGTTTTCATAATTCAAATCAGCCACATCCGTCCATCCCCAGGACGCTCCGGTAGAAGGATCGATGGGATCAATGATGTTTCCATCTTTGTCTTGCGTGTACCATTCTGGATGTTCTTTGATCCAGGGATTGTCCCAGCCAGTATGATTGGGTACCCAATCAATAATGAGGTACATTCCCATTGCGTGTACCTTATTCACAAAGGCTTTGAACTCCTCAAGATTACCGTGTTCCGGATTGACATCCTTGTAGTCCGCAACTGCGTAATAACTTCCTAAACTTCCTTTCCTTTTGGCTTGGCTGATGGGGTGAATGGGCATGAACCAGAGAATGTCCACTCCCATTTCTTTCAAACGGGGCAACTGTTTTTCAAAAGCAGCCAGCGTTCCTTCGGGGGTATACTGACGAAGATTGACTTCGTAAATATTGGCATTAACGGCCCAATCTGGTAAATCTGTGTCCGCAGCATGATCTGCTGCCGAGTTGGCGGCAGCTGTGGTATCCGTAGCGGAGGTTTCCTTATTTTTTTCTGAATTGTTTTGTTGACAAGAGCTGATCAATAACAATAGGGCCAGTAGAGGTAGTAGAAGACCTGACGATGGTTTCATACAGAATAGAATTTTAAGTATTGGTTAAAAATGGGTCAGCAGCGAATACAAAGACCACGTTTATTGAAGGAAAAATCCTTCTGCTGCATTGTATATGTCCGAGTTAGATTTTAGTATGCCGCTCAAAAGGTTTTCCTTGATGGCGTTTTAAACCCAAGGGCCTCATTGCTGGAATACTAAAATCTATCGTTTCACATCTAAGTGTTACTGTTGCTTTGGTCGTTGATTGACCTGTTGCATTCTCACTTGCAGGCCACTTGGGTTCAAAGGCGTATTCCCTTTAAAAACCATTCCATTATGACCTTGGCCCTGTATTTCCCATTGCCCTGGAATTTCCTCTTTTTTGGCATATGTTAGGGTGAGGATGCGCTTGGGATCATCTTCGTACTGATAAGTTCCTTGATTGGTTTCCTCTCCGTAACGACCACTGATAAACGTATCATCATTTTTAAACTCGATCCATCGACCTTTGTATTTTGGCGTTTCATTTTCCGCTCCCAAGGCAAAGGTATACTCCCACAAACCCACTAGGAAAGCAACATTAGATGCCTTAATGTGAACGGGCCCATCTTCGCCAGTACTCGACTTAGTGGGAGCAGGCGTTTGAGCCGGAGCTGCTTTTGCGGGTGGTGGTGGCGGTGGTGTAGCGGGGGCTTGATTTGTGGGTTCGTTTTTACAAGCGACGAGTAGTAATAACAATAGTAAAGGAAAGTAATATCTCATTGTACTCAGTTTAAACAATTTTAATATTTAGCCCATCGGTGTTTTAGCAAAAAAACGTCAAAGGCCATTACAGCTCAATGGATTCAATGAACCAATTCTGCCATGGGTTCTATGTCAAATACCTTGCCGTGTAACGCTACACTTATCACTCGATCGGAGTGGTTGATAATTTGGGTTTGCTCCTGCCCTACTTTTATCTCTAGCAAGGCACCGCGATACTTCACCTTGAAAGCATAGGCGGTCCATTGTTCGGGAAGGCAGGGGTTAAAATGAAGCATTGCTTCACTGTTGCGCATGCCACCAAAGCCTTTGACCACGGCCATCCAAGTGCCCGCCATACTGGTAATGTGACAACCATCTTCTGTATCATTATTGTAATCATCCAAATCAAGTCGAGCAGTCCGCAGATAGAGCTGATAGGCTTTTTCCTTGTCTCCCAATTTGGCCGCAAGAATGGTGTGTACACAGGGCGAAAGCGAAGATTCGTGTACCGTACGCGGTTCGTAATAGGCATAGTTGCGTCGAATGGTGGCCTCATCAAAACGGTCCTCCAAAAGGTACAAGCCTTGTAGAACATCCGCTTGTTTGATAAAGGGAGATCGTAGGATTCGGTCCCAAGACCAATTTTGCCAAATGGGAGTTTCTGCTTCGGGAATATCTGCGGCGAGCAATTGTTCTTTATCTAGATAACCCTCTTGTTGTAAGAAGATGCCTCTTTCTTCATCAATGGGTAAGAATAAATTATTCTGAATCTTTTTCCATTGATTGGTTTCGGTCGTCTCGTAAAACTTAATTTTGTCTTTCAAATTCAAATACTGATCCGGCGCCTGCGCCTTGACGTAGTCAATGGATCGTTGGGTAAATTCTAAACACCATAAAGCAATGGTAGAGGTATACCAATTGTTGTTGACATTGTTTTCGTACTCATTGGGGCCCGTTACACCGTGCATCACATACTGTTGTTTGGCCTCCGAAAAATGGACGCGCTGTGCCCAGAATCTTGAGATGGCAATCAACACCTCCAAGCCATAATCTACTAGATGTTGCCAATCACCGGTATAACGAATGTAATCGTAAATGGCAAAAGCGATGGCCCCATTTCGGTGGACTTCTTCAAAAGTAATCTCCCACTCATTGTGGCACTCTTCCCCGTTCATGGTCACCATGGGATAAAGGGCAGCGCCATCTTTAAAGCCTAGCTTTGCTGCATTTTCAATGGCTTTTTGTAGGTGTTTGTAACGGTAAATGAGTAAGTTTTTGGCCACATGCTGATCGGCTGTCGCCAAATAAAAAGGCAAACAATAAGCCTCAGTATCCCAATAGGTGCTGCCACCATATTTTTCGCCCGTAAAGCCCTTGGGACCGATGTTCAAGCGGGCGTCTTCCCCGGTGTAGGTTTGATTGAGTTGAAAAATATTAAAGCGAATGCCTTGTTGGGCAGCAATGTCTCCCTCAATTAAAATATCACTCATCTGCCATTTCCTAGCCCAAGCTTCTTTCTGTTCCTTCAACAGTTGATCGTAGCCCTTTTCCAATGCCCGAGTCAGCGCCTGCTGGCAATTGGAGGAAAGGGCCTCAGTTGAATGATTTTCGGAAGACAGTACTGCTGCGTATTTGTACAACACAATCTCTTCCAAATCCCGACAGGGGCTATCAAATTGACAAGCGAGGTATTTTTCCTTGACCAACCATTTTCCGTCCATCGGCTTTGCTTCCCCTCCCTGTTGAATTTCGAATTGCATCCCCGTACAAACCTGAAATTTCGTCTTCTTGGTCTCGGCAGTAATTTGACCGCTGTTGAGTTGATGTTGTAGGTCCAAAACATTCCAAAACTTTTCACCATAATTGGCATCTGAATTGTCAATGTCCGCATCCAGATAAAAGCCAATATGCATTGTCCCACTAAAATTTACTGGGGTGATCGCATAGCGGATGGCTCCAACTTCGTCATCGACAATGCTACAAAAACGTTTGGCCTGTACCTTGACAATTTTTCCACCCACTGTTCTGGCCGTAAATGATCGTTCCAAGTAGCCTTCCTTCATGTTTAGGGTACGGACAAAATCAGTCACCTCACAAGTCGCCAAATCGAGGACTTCTCCATCCAATTGAATATCAATTCCAATCCAGCTTGGCGCATTGAGCACTTTTGCAAAATATTCTGGATAGCCATTTTTCCACCAACCCACTCTCGTCTTATCGGGATAGTAAATGCCGGCCACATAATGCCCCTGTAAACTTTCTCCGCTGTACTGTTCCTCAAAATTTGCTCGGTGCCCCATCCGACCATTGCCCAGGCTAAAAATACTTTCCGAAATGGGGTGGTACGAAGGTCGAAACCCCTTCTCAATAATGCACCATTCGTCGTGCTCTAAATATGCTTTCATATAGCGATTTGGTCTATGTAATTTTTTTGATGATTTTTTAGACTGTTTGTGGTAAAGCGCGCAAAAGGTCTTCCCATTGCAAGTCTTCAAACCCAGGGATAACGTGATGGGCTGCCCCTAATGATTGTGGGTCTCCCACGCCAACGACCCAAAACCCTCCCCGCAAGGCCGCTTCTACTCCTCTTTCGGCATCTTCAAAAACGATGCAATGGGCCGGAGCAAGATCCAATTCTTTGGCTCCTTTGAGAAAAACTTCCGGATCGGGCTTGCCCTTTTCGACGCTGGTGCCATCGACGATGGTCTCAAAATAGCAGCTAATCCCCATTTGTTGAAGGACCCTTACTGCATTTT
>JBCCSR010000164.1:0-8321 GCA_039199865.1 Bacteroidota bacterium | reverse complement strand
CCGGGGAGCCGTAGGTGAGCACTTCAATAAATTCTATTAGTTTGGGATGCATGGCAGAAAGTCCAGAAAATGGTGTTTGCTTTTAATATAAGAAAAGTCTACCAAACCATACGGTATTTTGTAAATAAACAGTTTTATCCACTCAGATCTCCTCACAATGGAATTCATCCGTATTATTGCGGCAATTATTGAGCAAAATATTGGGTGGAGCGGATCGGTAGATGGAGCAATGGCATTGGTCAATAAATCGTTCAAAACAACAATATATTCCAAAATAGCAGCGTTTAAGCCTGTGTTTTTCTCAAGCGAATCCACGAATAATCACCACTAAATCATTCAATGGATACCCAACAACAGCCCGATTTGCCCCAGGATAAAAATAAATGGAAAAAAGGCTGGTCCGCTTTGAAAGAGCGTTGGTCGACTTTCCAATTTAAAATGCCTGAGCGGGCCCAACTATTCAAGTGGGCCAAATGGAGCTTTGGTTTAGGTTTGGGTTTTGCTTTATTGCTGTTGTTTTTTATTCGTGTAGGGATTTTTGGACGCCTTCCTTCCAAAACCGAACTGCTTTCTATTCAAAATGACAATGCTTCCGAAGTCTATTCCATCGATGGTCAATTGTTGGGAAAATACTTCATTGAAAATCGAACCAATATTCCTTATGATGCCATTTCGCCAGATATCGTTAATGCCCTGGTCGCCACGGAAGATGCTCGATTTTTTGAACACAAAGGAGTAGATACGAGGGCTTGGCTTCGCGTTTTGTTCAAAACGATTTTACTCAACGATGGATCGTCAGGAGGGGGAAGTACCTTAAGCCAGCAATTGGCCAAAAATCTGTATCCCCGCAAACAATTTTGGCTGCTGTCTACTCCCATCAATAAGGTTCGGGAAATGTTTATTGCTCGTCGTTTGGAAAGTGTTTACTCAAAGGATGCACTTCTCAGTCTTTATCTCAATACCGTACCCTTTGGCGGTAATATTTATGGAGTAGAAGTGGCTGCTCGTCAACTTTTTGGCCGATCCGCTACCGATATTAAAACCGAAGAAGCAGCCGTGCTGGTGGGGATGCTAAAAGCCAATACCTACTACAATCCGGTTAGAAATCCGGAACGAGCACAACAACGAAGAAATGTCGTTTTACAACAAATGGCCAAGTACAAATACTTAGCCCCCTCAGTTTGTGACTCCCTCAAACAAATCCCGCTCAAGGTGGACTATCATTCGGAAGGCAATAATCAGGGATTGGCCACTTATTTTAGAGAGCATTTGCGACAGGAATTAGCCGAAAAAGTCAAGCATTATGTCAAGGAGGATGGCTCCAGTTACAACCTCTACACTGATGGCCTAAAAATCTACACGACCATTCATTCTCGGATGCAGGACTACGCAGAGCAGGCCGTGACCGCTCATTTGAAGAAGCTACAAAAAGATTTTGATCAGCATTGGAAAAAGAAGAAGCCCTGGGGAGATGATCGGGTCATCGAAAAGCTGATGGCCAAATCAAGACGGTATCAACGGCTAAAAGAACAGGGATACAGCGAAGCTGCGATTAAAAAATCTTTTGCTAAGGCCGTCAATATGAAAGTTTTTACTTGGGAAGGAACGACTCGAAAGAAAATTAGTCCGTTAGACTCCGTCAAATACTATTATTGTTTACTCAACGCTGGTTTTCTGGCAGTAGATCCTGGCAGTGGGGCCATTCGCGCCTGGGTGGGTGGCATTGACCATCAGTATTTCAAATATGATCATGTTAAGTCTCGGAGACAAGTAGGCTCTATTTTTAAGCCCTTGGTTTATGCCCAGGCTCTGGAGAGTGGCTTACGGCCTTGTAATTATTTCAACAATAATTTGGTGACTTATACCGAATACGAAGATTGGAAACCACAGAATGCAGATGGTAAATACGGAGGGGTCTATTCTATGGCGGGCGGTTTGAGTAAGTCGGTAAACTCCGTTGCCGTCGACCTGATCATGCAAACGGGGATTGACTCCGTACGCCTATTGGCAAAGAACATGGGGATTTCCACCAAGATTCCCAAGGTTCCTGCAATTGCGCTGGGAGCTGTAGATGCTTCTCTGTACGATATGGTGGAAGTTTACGGTACTTTTGCCAATCGTGGAAAGCAAGTGGACAATCACTATCTTTTGCGGATTGAGGATCAGAGCGGTGAGCTGATCATCGATTTCAAGGAAGAAAGAGAAAAGCGCAAAGAACAAGTTTTGGGGAAAGATTTCGCAGATATCATGATCAAAATGATGGAAGCGGTTGTGGACAGTGGTACGGCAAGACGGCTTCGTTATCAATTTGGTTTGTACGGGGATATCGCGGGAAAAACGGGGACAACTCAGTCCCACGCAGATGGTTGGTTTTTGGGCTTTACGCCAGACTTGGTAGCTGGCGCCTGGGTGGGTGGAGAATCGCCCAAAGTACGTTTTCGCAGCTTGCGTTTAGGGCAGGGAGCGAATACGGCCTTACCGATCTGGGGACGGTTTATGGCGCAGGTTTACAAGGATCGGGAATTTCGAAAATGGAAAAATCATCGCTTTGTTACCCCATCTAGGGAGGTGGAAATGATGATGGACTGCCCACCTTTTCTCGAAGAAAAACCTTTGCTGGTGGAAGAGGAAGAAGGCATCAATGCCGCTATAGATCGTTTGCTGGAATCTTTGGCAGGTTTGGGAAAGAAAAAAAAGAAAAATCAACAGGTCAATGTAAAGCCTAGGAAAAAAGAAACGAAAGCCGAGCGTGAGGCCAGGAAAAAAGCAGAACGCATCAAAAAGAAAAATGAGAAGCTGCGCAAAAAGCGAGAAAAACAAAAACGCAAGGCAGAAAAGAAGAAAAAACGCAAAAAATTCTTTGATAAATTATTTGGAAGAAAAAAGGACTAGTGGTCCGAGTCTTAAGTCCTTGACAGGTTAAATTGCCTTTATTCCTGTGTAAAACCTAGAGTTTAAATGGTGAGGCAATTCGGACTAGTCGCACTAGAGCCCTCGAATTGATGATCTAAATAGTCAAGTATTTTGCTCGCAATTTCCCCAAATGCCGGAAATCCTCCAAAATATTTTTTTGTCCCTTCAAAACAAAGTCAAGTTCTTTTTCGTAAGCCAAATTCGACTACCTTTGTAGCGAATTTACTGAATCATCTTTAGCTAAAAAAATGAAAATAGCAGATATGGAAGCGGCTAGTAGTTTTGAAATGACCTATAAAAAAGGCAGACTAAAAAAAGCCTTACTCCTTCAACTTTACCAGCAATTGCTCAAACCCAGAATGGTAGAAGAGCAAATGCTCTTGCTTTTGCGAAAGGGAAAGATTAGCAAATGGTTTTCGGGCATCGGGCAGGAAGCCATTTCTGTCGGGGCTACAGCCGCAATGATGGAAGAGGAGATGCTCTTTACCATGCACCGCAACTTGGGTGTTTTTACGACTCGCCAGGTACCATTAGAACGGCTTTTTTGTCAATGGCAAGGAAAAATGCCTGGTTTTACTAAAGGCCGTGATCGATCCTTCCATTTTGGTGCACCAGAATTCAATATCGTAGGGATGATTTCTCACCTAGGCCCCCAATTGTCTTTAGCCAGTGGGGTTGCCTTGGCCCACAAACTAAAAAAAGAAGGTCGAGTTTCTCTGGCTTTCACGGGAGAAGGAGGGACCAGTGAGGGCGAATTTCATGAAGCGCTAAACGTAGCCGCAGTCTGGCAACTGCCCGTTATCTTTGTCATTGAAAATAATGGTTACGGGCTATCTACCCCCACTAACGAACAATATTATTGTAAAGATTTGGCAGATCGGGGCCTCGGTTACGGGATGAAATCGGTGGTCATCGATGGCAATAATATCTTGGAAGTATATCGGACTATTCATCAGCTGGCAGCAGAAATGCGTAAAAACCCAGCGCCGGTTCTAGTAGAGTGTAAAACATTTCGGATGCGGGGGCACGAAGAGGCCTCTGGCACCAAATACGTTCCTAAAGAATTGATGGAGCAATGGGCGGCAAAGGATCCTATTGCAAATTACGAGCGCTATCTGTTGGAAGAGAAGATCCTTTCCGAGGCACAGATCAGTACTTGGCGAGCTGAGATCAAGGCAGAAATTAGTGCGGGTTTAGACTCGGCATTTGCAGAACCCGAGGTGGCTTCTACGGTTGCCACGGAATTGCAAGATATGTATGCGCCGCATCAGCAAGTAGTGGTGGCACCGCAAACCGAGGCGAAGCATGAAAAACGAATGATTGATGCGATCTCAGATGCTCTTCGACAAGCCATGCAGCAACACGAGGAACTGGTGTTGATGGGGCAAGATATTGCGGAATATGGAGGCGTTTTCAAGATTACCAATGGTTTTGTTGAGGAATTTGGGAAAGAACGTGTTCGCAACACCCCACTTTGCGAAAGTGCCATCATAGGCATTGGCTTGGGCTTGAGTTTACAAAATTACAAGACCATGGTCGAAATGCAATTTGCTGACTTTGTGACTTGTGGTTTCAATCAAATTGTGAATAACCTGGCGAAATTACATTATCGTTGGGGGAAAAATGCAGATGTTGTCATTCGGATGCCCACCGGAGGTGGAGTAGGGGCGGGTCCCTTTCATTCTCAGTGCAACGAAGCTTGGTTTACTCATACCCCAGGCTTGAAAGTCGTTTATCCATCCAACCCTCATGATGCCAAAGGACTGTTGTTGGCAAGTCTGGAAGATCCTAATCCGGTCTTGTTTTTTGAACACAAGGCTTTGTACCGTAGTTTGAGTGAGGAAATTCCTGACGATTATTATACCTTACCCATCGGAGAGGCTCGAGTAAGTCGATCGGGCAATGATCTGAGCATCATCACTTATGGTATGGGAGTCCACTGGGCACAGAAAGCGGTAAAAGCCATGAATATCGCTGCGGAGATATTGGATTTGCGAACCCTTTTGCCACTCGATTACGAGGCGATCGCACAGACCGTAAAAAAGACCAGTCGGGTGCTGATCTTACACGAAGATACCATGATTGGAGGGCTTGGTGGTGAAATCGGAGCCTGGATTTCCGAACATTTGTTTGAATACTTGGATGCACCAGTTTTGCGTTGTGCTAGCCTAGATACGCCGGTTCCTTTTGCAGCCTCCCTAGAAAAAAACTTTTTACCAACGGCCAGGCTCAATGAGCAGTTGACAAAACTATTGAATTATTGATTCATTCGGCCGAAACGGCGGGATTAAAAATTCCGTTGAACTACTTATTAGGTGTGGCGGGATATTCGTACCTTGACTCGTCAAATTAGGATTCATTTGAAGAATTGCTCAATTAAATAACAATGAATTTAGAAGATTTTGTAGCAGTAAGCGGCTTGTCTGGTATTTTCAAATTGGCTGCCAATCGAAATAATGGGTTGATCGTTGAAGATCTCGATAATGGTAAAAAACGTTTTGTTTCTGCTCGGAAGCACCAATTTACTCCCCTGGCCTCTATTGGTATTTATACTTTAACCGATACCGAAGAGTTGAAAGTCGTCTTTAAAGCGATGCTTTACCAATTGGCAGACAATCCTCCTCCCGCAACCAATGTTCCTGCCCCTGAAATGTTGAACTATTTCAAAGGGATCCTTCCCAATTTTGACCCCGATCGCGTCTACGTTAGTGATATCAAAAAGGTCATCAAATGGTTTACTTTTCTCAATGAGCGCAATTTGTTGCCAATCGAAGAAAAAGCAAAAAATTCTGAAAAATCAGAGGAAGAAGAGTAAAATTCTCTGATTTTGTAACAATATGCCAAACATTTCACAACTATATGTTACGATAGTTTTGTTTTTCGCGAAACTTCGACTATTATTGTGAATCTTGTCTATGACAATTTGTACCCGATACACGATTGCCCTACAAACAGGTGTAATTACTAGGCCTGAAAACACAATTGAATAATTAACTAGGCTATGAACAACGCTCTCTCATTACCTCAGAACAAGACGTTCCACTTTCTACCCTTGACCTTTAGAATTACTGTATGGTCTAAACTCAAACCTTACTTTGTCGACTTGTTGAAGCGAAATATTAACTCGAAGGAAGCCTTACAAAATTGGTTGACCGACCGTAGCGAACTAAATGCTGCTATTGAAGAGGAGGTCAATCAACGATATATTTTACTCAGCAAGGACGTCAACAACGAACAAGCGGCCAGTACCTACAATTATCTGGTACAAGAAGTTATGCCCGCAATTGCTTTGATGGATCAAAAACTGGACAAGCGATTATTGGGATCACCTTTCTGCGAACATTTAGCTGCAGATCAATATTTTATTCATCTAAGAGCGATTCGCAATCGCGTTCATCTTTACCGGGAGGAAAACCTAGATTTATTGGCTCAGATAAAGGTGAAAACACAAACCTATGGCCGTGTTTTTGGCCAAACACTCATCCACTACCAAGGGGAAGAACAAACCATAGGTTACATGCGAAAGCTGTTGGAAAACCCCCAGCGAAGCATCCGAAAAGAGGCTTATTTAACCATTTGCGAGCAACTCAGTAAGAAATCGGAGACGATGGAAAGCCTTTTTGATGAATTGCTGCAGCTGCGACAACAAGTGGCTGAAAATGCAGGCTTCGCCAATTATCGAGATTTTCGCTTTCGAGAATTAGAGCGTTTTGATTACAGTCCTGACGATTGCAAGCGTTTTCATCTGGCTGTTCAAACGGAGGTGTTGCCATTTTGTAGCGATGTCAATCAGGAAAGAAAGAGGAAGCTCCGCTTGGAGCAATTGCGTCCTTGGGATCTTCAAATGAATATGGGGAGCCCTCGAAGAATGAGTCCTTTTGACAATGAAGAAGACCTCCTGGAGAAGGCCAAAGCGTGCTTGGCAAAAATTCATCCCTCTTTTGCCAATTACATCCAACGTTTACAGAATAAGGGCCACCTCGATCTGATGGCTAGAAAGGGCAAACGGCCTGGAGGGTTTACTGTTCCCTTGCCACGAACGAAAACCCCTTATTTGTTTATGAGTGCAAGTTGCTCAAAAAAAGATATTCGTACCTTCTTTCACGAAAGTGGTCATTCTATTCACTTTTTCTTGATGCATTCGCTCCAGTTGGACTCGGCCAGAAAACCCACCCTGGAAGTTGCCGAAATGGCTGCTATGGCTTTGGAGTTGCTTTCTATGGATTATTGGGGGACTTTTTACGATGATCCGACTGATTTGCGCTTTGCCAAAATTAACCAATTGGAGAAGATTCTCCATACGCTCCCTTGGGTGGCTACAGTGGATCGATTCCAACACTGGCTGTATGAAAACCCCCAACATACCCGAGCAGAGAGGAGTCAATATTGGACGAGTTTGATGCAGCAATATCAATCGCCAGTAGTTGAATGGACTGGAATTGAACAATACATTGATAAAGTATGGCATCGCCAATCCCACATCTTTAAATTTCCTTTCTATTACATCGAATATGCTTTTGCTCAATTGGGAGCAATCGCGATTTGGAAGAATTATCGTGAAAACCCGACAAAAACCATTCAGCAGTACTGTCAGGCCCTGCGTTTGGGCAATACGCGAACGTTAAAGGAAACTTTTCAGGTCGCAGGGATTCGCTTTGATTTTTCACGAGCCTATCTACGAGAGCTGGTCTCCTTCGTGAAAAAAGAGTTGGATCAACTACGAAATGCTTAATGGACTCCTCCATTGGCACGTCTGAGTGGACAAAGTCCAATAAAAGTCTCAAACCTGCCAGTAGGCTGTCTGAACTGTCGCATTCTACTTCGACGATCCCGTTCGTTACGGATGCTAAAACTCCAAAAAAGGCCTTAGAAGGCAACTGAGAATGGTCTAGAAAAGCGATAGTAAGATCGTAGTCGATTTGTGTTATACTCGTCAGTCATTTCTTCGGACCACCAAACCTATCTCGTTTTCAGGTGAAAAAGTAGTACAAGGCATCGAAGCATCTCCGTATTTTCTCAAGCAAAAAATACTTATAGAGTTGGAACATAGTATGGAGATTGGATCATTTCCGGTTTTTTCTTGTAAATCCAGTGGATTCATACCATGGATTTCTTGGATTTAGCTGATTTTAGCCAAATCATTTACGGAACGGCATTTGCGTGAACAATAGAATTTGGAGTTGTTCAACAACTTCTGTAAATTCAGGCCGTTCCTGAAACTGGAAAACTATGTATAAAGGTAAGAAAATCATCGTTGTATTGCCTGCGTATAATGCAGCCCTGACCTTGGAAAAGACCTATAATGAGATCCCAATGGACTTGGTAGATGAGGTCATCCTTTGCGATGATGCGAGTAGGGATAATACGAGCTTGTTGGCCAAAGAAATTGGGATAGAACACATTATTGT
>JBCCSR010000163.1:0-8354 GCA_039199865.1 Bacteroidota bacterium | reverse complement strand
CTTTTACAATGGCTGGGCATCTCGGGAAAGGTTGATCCAGAATGGATGAATGAGCAGAAAAATGATATTATCCACGATTTTTTTGCAGCCACCTTTAATCAAGTCAAATTTGATCCCAGCAAGCATGTGGTCAAAGATAGGGTAGTTTCCTTTCAATACGATAAGTAAACAGAGGATCCTGTAAACTGCAAATGGGCAAATCCAAAAGAAGTGATCATAGCGCAATGACTTAATCTCCCAGATCTAAAGGGTTCTGAAGACTTGTGCTTATATTTGAAGCTATAATGCTGCGCATTTGGAAATAGGTGGTGGAATAGAATTTCCGTTGAACTACCTAAGTATTTGCGTTGAAAAATAAAAGCACTGCTATGTTATCCCCTAGAAATAAAAGAACGCTCTTACAAGTCCTTCCTTTTGGAATTGTTTCTTTTATCTTTAGTTCCACCTACTCCATCGTGGAAAAGGGGATTCTTGGCAATCATCCTTATTATCCTTCAACGGGCAATCCTTATAATTTCATCATTTTTGTTCCTGCGGTAAGCGCGATGGTGATTGGATTGTTCATTGGAGTATTTGAGGTGTTTTATTTGAATCGTTGGTTTCGGAAGAGTAGTTTTTTTAGAAAAATATTTTTCAAGACGGTCGTCTATTTGCTGTTGACCACTATCGCCATTTTTACCATCTTCGTGGTGAGTAATGCTTTTGAATTGAAAACGAATCTCTTTGATGATCAAATTTGGGAGAATGGGGTTAAATTTTTTACTGACTTCGCTTTTTGGAGCATTGTATTGTACTTTATCCTTGGCGTCATCATCTGCCTATTTTATACGGAGGTGAGTGATTATATTGGTCAATCGGTACTCCTGAATTTTTTTACGGGAAAGTATCATCGCCCCATTGAGGAGAGGCGCATTTTTATGTTTCTCGACATGAGGTCTTCAACTAGTATTGCCGAACAATTGGGGCATGTCAGCTATTTTCGCATGCTCAAAGAATACTATGTAGATCTATCCGAGCCGATCATGCGGTGGGGGGGAGAAATTTATCAATACGTAGGAGATGAGGTCATTATCAGTTGGAAAGTCAAGAAAGGGCTTGCCAATAACAATTGCTTTCGGTGCTTTTTTGCGATGCAGGATCACCTGGGGCAACAAGCTCAGAAATACCAAGCGGAGTTTGGGGTCGTTCCCAGTTTTAAAGCAGGAATCCACTTGGGTGAAGTCACGACTGGTGAAATAGGGGTGATCAAAAAGGAGATTACCTTTTCTGGAGATGTCTTGAATACTACTGCTCGCATTCAGGGATTGTGCAATGAATACCAAATCGATTTATTGGTTTCAGAAGAATTGACGGAGGTACTTCACTTCGGGGAAGCCTTTCAGAAACGAGGCCTGGGCGAGGCGAGTTTAAGGGGGAGAAGTGAAAAAATTAATTTGTACACTATTGAAAAAAGGGGATAGCACAAGGCCCATTGGTTGGTTTGGCCCCGGCAATCTAGGGATCAAACTTCTTTCAACTGTTTTCCAAAATAATACATAATGAAGGCACCCGAAACCAGCATGATTAAGCCATAAATTCCGGCGGGAATGGAATAGGAGAAATTGGTCAATACCGTGGAAGCAATGACAATGGCTAGAGTGCTGTTTTGGATACCAGTTTCGATGGCAATGGTAATGGCTTGTTTCTTGGGAAGTCGGAAAAATTGAGCGCTGTAATAGCCTACTGTCAAAGTCAACACATTCAGCGCGATGGTGGCACCACCAATTTGTGGGAAGTTTTGGAGAATGGCCTCTTGCTCTGCCAGAATGATAGAAAAGACAAGGAGCACAAACAAGACAATCGAAAATACCCGTACAGGACGATCCATGCGTAGGGCGAAGCTTTCATTGAGGTAGCGCACCAACATGCCGATACCCACTGGTAAAATGACAATGAGGAAGACTTGTAACAACATGCCTAGTTCATCAACATCAACGACTTGTCCACCATTACTAAAATGATGGAAGGCAAAACCGACGTATAGCGGAATACTAAAAAGGGTAAAGCAACTGCCAATTGCCGTAAGTGAAATGGAAAGGGCAGTATCGCCGTGAGAGACATGGCTGATCAAATTGGAGGTTACTCCGCCCGGACAAGCCGCCAAGAGCATCATCCCGATGGCCAAATCATTGGGCAGTTGAAAAAGATAACAAATACCCAAAGCAATGAGGGGCAACACCACTAGCTGGTTGCCCAAACCTATCAGCGCAGCTTTGGGATAGCTTAGAATACGCCGAAAGTCCTCCATCACCAAAGACAAGCCCATACCGAGCATGATGATAAATAGAGAAGCGGGGAGTAGAGCTCCAGTCAGTAGAGATGCTTCCATTTTTTGAGGTGTTGGCGATACGAAAGCTCTAATGTAAGTAATTCGGGCTAATCTTTTGCTAGGGCAATTGACTTTGAAACAAATTTATGATGGAATAGCCACATTGCGGTGAGGCTTAGACTTCCACTTACTCGGATACTTTCAATCCATAGTAAGCGGGTTACATTCTCCTTGCTTTGGAACAGCCACCGGGATTTCCTCCTTCTTTCCATTGATTTATGTGGGTGAATATTTTTTACTTGTAAGCCCACTTCTCAAGAACTGAATCCAACGCACACTTACGATAATGAAGGCATATTTGATGTGACGCTAACCGTTACCGATGAGAATGGCTGTTCTTCTACTGTCCTGCAACCAATAGAAATCTTTGCTTACACCGGAATTGAGCTACAAGTAGAAGCATCAAATGTGGTTTGTGAAAACAACATCCTTGACTTGAATATTCTCAGTGCTGAAAATGAGCTTTGTATTGATTATTGAAATGGCATCGTGAGTTCGGATACGCTCCCTTTTCCCTATCAAGTTGCAGGAGAATACATTTTGGACATTTCAAGTAAGGACAACAATGGTTGCGCTCAAGACACCTCTTTGTTGATTTCAGTTGTTCCTGCCATACAGGTTTCAATTGTTCCGGATGTCAGGGATACCGTCGTGGATTTAGGAGATCAGATTTTATTGGATTTCGTCGTCGATGATCCTACCAGGAATATAGAATTGATGACCTGGCGTGGAGACTCAATCGTCAATCCCAATTTAAAAATTACCAATGTCTTTCCTCTGAGAGATGGCCATATTGATCTCTCGATTATTGATGAATATGGATGTGAATCGATGGACTCCTTGTTTATTTGGGTAGGTGAAAACTATGATGGGATTATCTATATCCCCAATGCTTTTAGTCCTAATGCGGATGGGGCCAATGATGTATTTCATATATATGCCAAGCCCAATACCGTCACGCTGATCAAAACGTTCCAGATTTTTAATAGATGGGGAGAAAAGGTTTTTGCGTGCAATGACTGCTTCCCCAATAATCCTTTATACGGATGGAATGGGGCATTCAATGGAAAAGAAATGCATCCAGGAGTGTTTGTATGGCGTGCGGTCATTCAATTTATTGACGGAGAGGAAATTCCCTTCTCAGGTGATGTCACCTTATTAAGATAAAGTTCACCCGATTCGGTAACTAGAGATTGAAAGTCCAATAGACCAGCGTTTTAAGGCCAAACGTACTTGTAGCTGGTAAATGATGAGTATATTTGTCTTTTTTCGACATATTTGTTACTGCGTATTGCAATTCAAGTCATCATATACTTCTTACGTGATCCTCTTATTGGGGCTACTCTTGTTTTTGCTCACTTTAAGCAAGGCAGATATAGCGTCGTTTACCCACGATGAGAGTTATACGTACCTCCATTATCCCCACGAGAGTTTTGGGGACCTGATTTCATTCAGCAGTTGGTATACCAATAATCATATTTTGAACAGTCTTTTTATGAAATATGCTGAACAGCTTTTTGGTCATTCAGAAGTTGCTTTAAGACTCCCCAACGTATTATTGTTAGTAGTATACATGTGGTACAGCTTTCTTTTGTTTAGAGGGACAGATGCTATTTTGAGCATGGGTATTTTCCTCTTGCTTTGTACCAATGTCTTGCTGATGGATTTGTTTGCGATGGCTCGTGGCTATGGTTTGTCTTGTGGATTTATGTTGATGAGTTTGTATCATTTCATTGCTTATTTTCAAAAGCAAAAAAAACGCGATGCCTTGTTGTTTCATGGTGCCGCCCTCTTGGCTTGTCTGAGTAGTTTTACTTTGGTCACTTTTTATGTTGCCTTATTATTGGTGTACAACCTGCAATTATTCCTAGAAACGCGTTGGGTAAAAGGCAAAGGTTTTTCCTTTATCAAAGTGAATAAAGTTCATATTGTTCCTTTTCTACTGGTTAGTGCGGTGCTTTACGAACCCGTTAGGAGAGTACTGATGTATGGTAATTTGGACTTTGGGGGCAAAGCGGGCTTTTATGCCGATACGGTAAGTCATCTCATTTGGAATACTTGTCATCAAATGGCGATTCCACCAGCTGTGTTGCTGGTTCTACAAATCGTATTTACTTTGATTGTCCTGGTGCCTCTATTTTTGATGATGCAAAATGGCAGAAGGGCCAGACACCAATTTTTTGATCAACATCGAGGATTGATCATTACCAATTTATTGCTGATTCTCTTGGCGATGATTATCATTGCTCAGCACTGGATTTTGAAATCGGATTACCCTATCAGTCGTTTTTCCATATTTTTATTTCCCCTATTCATGGTCCATTTTGGCTACTTGCTTCACTATTTTATGGCGTCTAAATACAAGTTTATGCTGCGCATTGGTTTTGCCCTTCTCGCTTTGGGCTCAACCATCAGTTTTTGTAGCAAAACTGAACTGGATACATTGGCAGAGTGGGGCTATGATTCAGCGACCAAAGAGATGATTCAGACGCTGGCTACTCACCGTGCAAGCACCCCCCATCCAGCTAGAGAAGTTAAGCTCGGTATTGATTGGTCTTTTGAACCAACCATTAATTTTTATCGTCAAGTCAAGCAATTGGATTGGTTGCTCCCTGCGGATCGTGAAGGACTGAGTGCCAACGATGATTACTACTATATCTTCAAAGACCAATTGCCCCAACTAGAGCCTACAGAATACGAAATCATCAAAGTCTACGAAAAGACAAAAACCGTTTTGATTTTCAACAAGAATTATACGGATTCCGCTGAGTAGTAAAAGTTGAACCACAGTGATGCTAACCAATGGCTCCTACCCGGATCAAAGTTGCATCGGGGTGAAATAGTTACTGTTTTCATAAGGCCCAATTCGGAAATGCCAGTTTCCCTGAGTAGAAATAGGTCGATTGGATAGCTTTTTGTAGTCGACCTCCCAGCTTTCTTCATCCAATTCGACCCACTTTAAAGTGGGACTTGAACACAAGATGGACGTACATGCTTTCGCCAGCAAATTTTGCTCTAAAGCCGAGTACAGTTGACTGGGAGTATGCTGATGGTAGGCATACCCTGAGGGAATAATAAATTCCGTTAATGGATTGTTTTGGGAAGTGGAGGAATGGTAAAACGCGTCTGATGGATGGATGGATTCCTTGTTAATGCTTGGAGGATAGCTTTCCGTGAATACGATTTCGAAAACGATGCTGATACTGATGATATTTCCCTCATCTTGAAAGCGATCCGACAACTGATTGGATGGTTCATTGGTTGACTGCCATTCAACAGTAGGAGCAGTTGCATACTCCAATTGGATCTGTTGAGTAGAGTAGAGGTACGCGTTTTGGCTAAAGGTGAAGTTGGTGACGAGGATGAAAAGCGTGCTAGCGAATAAAATAATCGTATTTTTCATGATCAGCCGTTTTAAGGGTGAATGATTTAATGTAAAATAAGATTATGATGTAAAGCTATTTTTTTTGATAGTATTACTATTATAACCCACTGCATTGACGAATGTTCATTAAAGGAGAATAATTTTTGTAGGTAGAACAAATGGCAAAAACTAAAATTAGAGAACGATGAAAAAGAGCCTCCTTTGCATTGGCCCTCAGTAGACCAACAATTCTATCCATTTGAAGTGAATTGGAAGCACAATAAGCAATGCCAATCGTTTTAGGTCCGCAAAGGGAATGCCTTTAAAGCCCTATCTGATTGATATTCGAATGGGAGGGTCGGGGAATGGCAATGATTTACTTGGATTTTACTATTTTGGAATGGGAAAAAGCAACATAGACCAAGGACATGGGCCTGATCAGGTGATAACGAAGCAAGGTCTCCAATCAAGACTGCACAGGACATGAAGTGAACATTCAGCTTTAGAAGCATCCAATTATTATGCAAACCATCTGTATTACTTTGGTTCACGGTACCTATGGCTATGATTCTCCTTGGATTGTGCAAAACAGTAACTTTAGGGTAAGACTTTGTGAAACATTGGGATCAGAATAGGAGGTCAAATTCTTCGATCCGTTCAAGTGGGAACAAAAGCAATTTTTGAAAAAGGTTTTAGACAATACGGTGCGCAGCAGGATTTTGGGAGCCAATCGTTTTGAGCGCTATCTGTTACCTCTGCGTTATCTAAATTGGTCCATGGAATCGATTATATTTTATGGCTCAAAAAATAAGGTTGAAAGTCTAGCCCAAATTGAAATGGGACAATGTGGAGCATGATGAGGTATCCATTACTACCAAGATGACGAAGTCTTATTTTAGATTCCTACATGCGGAAATCCAGATCCATTCGGTGACAAAAATTAGTGAATGGATCAAAAGACAAGATCAAGGGGTGGAAAATAGGCTACGCAGACGCATATATTGTTATTTGGATGACGCCTAAAACCTGGAAAAGAAAGTTATTTTCTGAGTCCTCTTTGATCCTTCTGTTGAATAAAGGTCAACTATTGCTGGTCGAATGAGAGCGATTATCGCCTACTTAAGTTAAAGATGGATGGAAAAACGAATAGAAAAATTAACGGTAGATCACGCAATTCAAAAAGGGCATCAATTACTGACGCGACCGGTGATCATCCTGTTGTTTGTTGGGTTTGGATTGACGTTTGCCTCAGGATTAGGTTTTAAAAAAGTATGGCTTTATCCAACTGGTATCCTCTCCACTTTTGTATTGATGATACTTTGGTGGAGCTTCATGGTCAATAGATGGAAGCTTTGGGCCTTTGAGCGCTGTAGAAATGTTCACGAGCTCAAACGGAGAGCAATCAACGAAAAATTAATCTTACCCGACAAGAGTAGACTAAAGTGGACCGCGTATAGCACGAAGCAACAAAGAATGAAGTGGGAGTCTTTAGAAAAGAAATTTGAATTAGAGGACATACCCGAAGCAATAGCCGATGACGGTTCGATCCCTCACGAAACGGAAATCTATTATTCAAAAGTATCAATGATCGTTCTTTGGGCCATCGCAATTGGCTTTTCGGGCTTTAGCCTTAACCTATTGATGAAAGGGGAACTGTTGGGTGGGCTTTTGCTTATCGGCTCGGTTTTTCTAGTGTACCAAGCCTATCAAAAAGCACAATTAAAAGGAACTTACCTCCTACTCAATTCCAAAGGCATCAAGATTTTAGATCGGCCCTTGATCAGATGGGAGGCCATTCAGTTTGCTGAAGCTACCCTCAAAGGCACTGGAAAAAGTAGACAATGGTATCTGGTAATTGATTTTGAGCAAAAAAATATTGTCCATGAATCGAGGATAGAATTAGAGATCAATGATTTGACCATCGGTCCTCGGAAAATCAACCAACTCGTTAGATTGTACCAACAAAGACATCGACTAAGTCGATAAATTAGATATGGACAACCAAAACAACTTCACCATAAAACTTCAATTGGAACCATGACAGAAGAAGAACTGAGAATGAAAAAACTTGAACTTGAGATCAGAGAATTAGCCAAACCCAGCTGGCGAAAACCCGCTTATCTGACGATTGTCGTATCCGTACTTACCATCCTGCTTTCCACTTTGATCGGTTTTGGGCGGTACTTCGAAAAAGTAGATAAAGCGAACATCCAAAAAATTGAGGAATTGGAGGAAAAAATGGCAAGCAACAAAGAGCAACAGCACAAAATGGAAATGGCAGCCATGAATTATGAAACCTTGATGACCAATCAGGAGAACGAAGTTGTCAAAGAGTCTAACGCGGAGTTGAAGGCAGACATTAGCAAGAATAAGCAAGAATTGAAACGCATTGAAGAACAGGTCCGAAAAAAAGAAGCGGCCCTACAAGCGATAGAAAAAGAGTTTCGAGACTACAAAAGTTTGGTATTCGGAACGATAGAGCGGTACAAAAAATATTCTCCTAATTATGCCAGAGGGGTCATCAACTCCACCAGTGGGCAAGCAAAGATCAAAGCAATTATGGCCTTCGAAAATCAGGAGAAACAAAGAGAAGCAATTGGCAAATTTGCTTATGGGGTGATG
>JBCCSR010000162.1:0-8369 GCA_039199865.1 Bacteroidota bacterium | reverse complement strand
CGGCATTTGAAGCAATACCGATTGGCTTTCATCTATTCGATGTAAGACTACTTTCGACTTCAGGCCAGGTGATTTATCGATGGATATTTATGCCTGGCCTTATTTTTTAAAATGTATATATGGATCACTTGATCGTTCCTTCTGACTTTTCACCAGCAGCAAAAAATGCGATGGACTATGCCATTCAATTGGCCAATCAATTTGAAAGTCAAATTACTTTGATTCATTGTCTCGGTTTTACCGCAACTGCTGACCTTTGGGGCATTCAATTGAAAATGAGGGAAGAGGCAAAACAGGAATTGAACAAAATGAAAGCGTCTAGCCTGGAGCCATTGTTGAGTGCGGTCAACATGGATGTAAAGGTATTGAACGGTACGCTTCAGGAGGAGTTAAAGCAATTGAGTCAAAGGCAATCGGCAGATTTGATCATCATGGGCACCGAAGGAGCGAGCGACTTGGAGGCCTTATTTTGGGAAACCAACACCGTTTCGACGATCAATAGCATAAATCTTCCAATACTAGTCATTCCCGAAAATTTTGTTTACCGCCCCGTAAAAGAGATCGCTTTTTTTGTCGATGGTTGGGCCATACAGAACGAGGTTTTGGTCCTTTTGAGAAGGATTGCGACAAATCATCAGGGACATATTGGTGTCCATCATTTTGTAGAGCGATCTGGTGTTGAAGGGCTTGAGGCCAACTTCCTCTCTTCTCTTCAAGGTCTCAATTATAGCATTCATCAAAGTCCAGACTGGCAAGACATTGATCTTGCTATTGAAGTCTCCCTTGCTCAAACGGAGGCCGATTTGATGTGTATGATCAAACGCAAGAGACAGGGGTTGAGCAATTGGGCTCACGTAAGTAAGACCACTCGGATGGCTTATCATCCAAGTGTCCCTCTATTGATTTTATATGAAAATGGGCAAACTTGATTTTGGGTAGTGATCAGTTCTCCTTCTTCTAACTTTTATCAGACAATCTATGGGGAGGGTGATAAAAGTCAACTGGGCAAATGATGTAAATCAATCTTCCTAAATGCGGACAGCCTTAACTTTGAAGAGAAAAATAATTTGAAAAATCTAAAAAGAAATAGGATGAATCTCTTAGCACCAGTGTCCAGTATCATGACGACCGATCTGATTACCGTTAACCCGAAGGATAAGCTCGCCGTCATTAAAAGCATTTTTGATCAGAACCGTATCCATCATATCCCCGTGGTGCGATTTAGAAAGTTGATTGGCTTGATTAGCCATGTCGATCTACAGTATTTTTTAAAGGGATTGAGTAAAAACAATTATGAGGATGTCCTCAATGAAATTCGCCTCAAAAATTATTTTGCGGAAGACATTATGACGACCGGCTTGGCCACTTTGGCTCCTTCTGATCGCATTAATATCGCCCTGGCCGTTTTCAATGAAAATCGATTCCACGCCATCCCGATTGTTGAAAATGACGCTTTGGTGGGCATGCTGACGACTTATGATATCATTAAAGCGTTGTCTAGAGAAAAAGTAAGTTTAGAAGATTACAGAAAAGTCGGATAGTATTTGTCTCCAAAAAATGAAGTGTCATGAAGAACATTTTAATGCCCACCGATTTTTCCAAAACTGCTGATAATGCATTTCGCTACCTCCAACAATTTACCGAAGAGATTGCTGGTGAACTTACAGTTCTAAATGTCTATCACCCTTCCGTTGATACGGATGCAGCCCTTGATACATTGACCCTCGAAGTACTTGCGGATATTCGGAAAAAACAGTTGATCAAGTTTGTCAACGGACACGCTCCGGGAGGGATGCCGGAGGTAATGGTAGAGGAACCATCCACTCAGCTCGTTTTACCTGGTTTTGCTGCTGAAGTGATTATCGATCAGTCCAGCGATGGAACATACGACTTGGTGGCAATGGGGACCTCTGGCCGTAGTGGTTTGTTGAGTAAAATGTTTGGTAGCGTTTCCATTGAGGTAGCCCAAAAGGCTGCTTGTCCAGTTTGGTTGATCCCACCTAAGGCCAGCTATTAAGGCATTCGAAACATCGCTTTTGCATGCAATCACGAAACCTTGGAACAATCGCTTGTCGATCGAGTAATTGAGTTTGCGAAAATGTTTCATGCCAATACTCGATTTGTACACGTAAGCGAGGTGAGCCATCAAGGAGACTATGAACTGGAAGAATTGTTGCTGGAACAAATTGTTAGCAAAAAGGAACCTACACTAGAGTGTAGCGTACACATTGTTTATGATGCGAAAGTTTGGGAAGGTTTGTATGAATATGCCGAAAGGGAAGCTATTGATCTGATCATCTTGGCCACCAAACAGTGAAAGTTTTTGGAAAATATTTTTCATCAGAGCCTGACCAAAAAACTGGCTTTAAACGCCAGTACGATCCCATTGATGGTATTGCACCATCAATAGCATTTTTCTTTCTTGGCTTGGATATTCCTGGGGGATGTGCTTGGGAAAGCACATGGATTTCGATTTCGTGCAAATTTTGTTTATTTCAAATATTGAATTTTCCCCAAAAGAGATTTTTATGAAAAAAATATTGGTTCCAGTTGACTTTTCTGATTGTTCTCGTAATGCTTTTTTCTACGCCAAAAGTCTGGCGGCTCGCATGGGCTATGGCTTGAAAGTCGTCCATGTATACACGGGAAATTTGAATCCCAAAGTCCCACGAACGTTACAAATGGGACAATCCAATCACGAGTCTATTCAACATCATTTACAACACTTTATCGGACTTGAAGATCATTCCACCGGAACAACCCTTACGCTCTCTCAAGTGGAAATTGAGATAGAGGCTATTTTTGCAATGAATGTTGTTCAGCAATTGATTCTACTGACTAGGGAGGACTCTAATGAACTTATCGTCATGGGAACCACTGGGGCAGCGGATATTGTGGATCGATTGCTGGGAGGAACTTCAGCACAACTTGCTCAGAGAGCATACTGTCCGATTATTCTAGTCCCCAAAGGAATTTCCTTTGGGGGATTTAAAAACATCTTGTACGCCAGTAACGACGAATCGATTGGTACTCAACACTTGGAGCAAATCATTCAAATGGGCAAGCAGTTTCAATCTAACCTCCACTTTGTGTACGTTGAAGAGGAAGGAAATGAAGTACAAATTCAGCCAACTATTTTCAAGCAAATTTTTGAGCAAGGAAATCCTAGTTTTACTTTTACCCTGAATAAGATCGTCGGTAGCACCCCAATAGAAGGATTGAATGAATACGCAGAAGATCATGCCATTGATTTACTGGTTTTGGTGAATCGGCAGCGGAAAAATTGGGAAAATATTTTTGGACAAAGTCTGACCAAGCAAATGGCTGTACACTTGAATCGACCCATCTTAGTCTATCATCTCCAAGCAGCGTAAATTAGGGGCTTTGGTGGAAATTGTATGCGCTTTTCTCCCGCATTAAATGTTCATTATTGAACAATTATCGTCCGATTTTGAACGCAAAAAAACAGGTGCTTTGGTGTTAAGGTACTGAAAAAGAATGGCTTATGAATTTGGCATAGCTGTTGAAGCATTTGTTACCGTGTATGATCAGGCCAATACCATTTTCATTCATTAAAATCCAAATCCTTCCTTATGATTCAGCTGTCCATCCCCATTCCCAGTTTACCTGGCCCACAAGACATCGATATTGAAATGAACATCAACGGCGAAAAGCACAAGATGCACTTTCGTATTGAATTGTATCAGTGGGACAATTGTAAAACAGATAAAGAAAACCGTGTAGAATGCATCCAAAAATTGGCCGAAGAATACGGCGAAGAATGGATGATTTACAACATTGGTGTACCCAATGATCGCTACGTTCCGATGACTTTTGTAAAAACAGAAGATTGGGCCAGACAGAGATCATGGCTGATGTCTGCTGTTTTGGGTTAAGGCAAAAGGAAATTTATTTTCCTACTGTTTTTGACCAACCTTTTTTGAATTTGACTCGATGATAGTAGTGAGTAGTTGTGCTAAGACGACTACTAGCTGCTTCGTCATCACTTTCAAAATGGTTTAAAAATGAGTCGAAAACAACAAGTCATTCAGCTTCGTATCGACGATGCTTGTCAGCAGCCCTGGAACGAAATGCTTCTCCATCATCAAGGTCGTTTTTGTCATTCCTGCGAAAAAACGGTAGTGGATTTTTCTGATATGACGGATGAAGCAATCCTCCAATTTCTGCAAAAGCATCAAGGGGAAGTTTGTGCTCGTTTACGCATCGATCAAATGCACCGAGACTTGGTGGTTCCGCAAGCTAAAAAGGGCTGGAAGAAGTGGAAGGCCATCGCCTTGCTGGTGATTGGACTCTTGTCAAATAATGATGCGCACACTCAAGTGCTCAATCCCAAATTGCCTTTGGTTAGAACGCTCGATTTAAGTGAGCACAATGTTGGTTTTGAATACAACTTTCTGGGAAATCTCAAAGATGAAGAAGGAAATTTTTTGTCTGATGCTACTGTACGGTTATTGATCAATGGAGCGTTGAGGGCCACCACAGTAAGCCATCAAGATGGGACTTTCCAGTTTGCTATTCCATACGCAACAGATTTTAAAATTGAAGTCCGACATGTTGCTTACAAAAAGAAAGTTACTGCCTTTGAAGGATACCAACATGGGATTCAAATTGCTGAGATCCAATTGCAAGCAGGGCTCCAACTGCAAGAGGTTTTGGTGACAGAGTATCAATTGGGATTGTTGTATAGAGATGGTGATTCCGCAAAATTTCGACCGAACACTATTGCTTCCACTAAAGATTTGCTACAAACAGTTAAGGCCAAGATCCAGGAAGACTTGCGTGGTATCGTAACTGACGACCAGGGAACTCCTCTAGCTCATGCCAATATTCAGCTTTTTGTAAATGGCCAGTATCACTCCGGGACAAGCAGCAATGGTGTGGGAGCTTTTCAACTGCGATTACCTCCCACTACGACCGAATGTGAATTAGAAGTGTCTTACGTTGGATACCAAACGGAAGTTGTTCCACTAGATATGGTAAGGGCAAAATTGCCAATCCTCCAGGTCGTTCTTCAATCTGGACTAGATATGGAGG
Source organism: Bacteroidota bacterium (assembly GCA_039199865.1). GTDB lineage: Bacteria > Bacteroidota > Bacteroidia > Chitinophagales > Saprospiraceae > JALZUU01. Next base: position 3,314 of record JBCCSR010000162.1, on the reverse strand, counting down.
AGGTTCTTGTTGTGGCATCGGCATTGAAACGCGAACAAAGTTTTGTAGGAATGATTGCTGTAAATAGTCAAGTTTGCTGGCAAGCAACCGCGCAAGGCCAAAAAACAGCGGCCAACCCAAAGACGGAACAATTGAGACCGAGCATTAGTGAATGGAAGGTTTTTCCCAATCCCTTCACCGATCAACTTCAGATTGATCTCCAAGTGGAAAAGGAAGAATACTATCTCTTTCAGCTCTACAGTAAAAATGGTCAATTGCTTTTGGCGGAAACCAAAATTCTTTCTACTGGACGCCACGAAGTTCAACTGCCTGTAAAGCAAGAATGGCCTGCCGCTGCTTATGTGCTTGTGATCAGTGATCAAAACCAAAATGTATTGACCAAACAGTTGATCAAAGTGAACCAAAAAGGGAGGACGATCCAGCAATCGGCTTTGGATTGGTAAGAGTATCTGATAATTTGATTTGCTTCCGTCAATTATTTTGTACCTTTTTGGCTCAAAAAAGAAGGACAAAATGAAATCAATTGCGGAACTCATTGACTTGTTGAAGTTGGAACGAATTGAGGAAAACATTTATCGGGGACAAAATTATCAAGCGCCTTGGGGAAGTGTTTTTGGTGGCCAAGTGATGGCTCAGGCCGTACATGCGGCAAGGAGAACTGTTCCGGAGGATCGACTGCTCCACTCTTTACACGGCTATTTCATTTTGCGAGGAGACATTTCCATTCCCATTGTTTTTCAAGTTGATCGAATCCGAGATGGTCGAAGTTTTACTACCAGAAGGGTAGTGGCCATCCAGAAGGGGAAAGCCATCTTCAATTTATCGGCTTCTTTTCATGTTGCTGAATCCGGTTTTGAACACCAAATGGAGATGCCTAAAGTCCCCCAACCAGATGACCTAATTTCAGATCAAGAATGGGCCAAACCATTTGCGACCAGCCATCCCGGTTTGTATAAGTGGATGACGCTACGCCGTCCGGTTGAGTTTCGCCCCGTTGAACGATTCGATCCTGTTGACAAGAAAAATGAACAGGCCTTTCGGCACATTTGGTTGAAAGCTAAAGAAGTGATCCCCGACAATGTAGCTTTGCATCGTGAGATTTTGGCTTATGCTTCCGATTACAATTTAATGGGGACTTCTCTGCAGCCGCATCGGGCGAATTTTGAAAGAAAAAATATGCAAGTGGCCAGCTTGGATCATGCGATGTGGTTTCATCACGATGTGGATTTGAATGATTGGATTTTGTATGCCCTAGATAGTCCATCGGCTTCGGGTAGCCGCGGCTTTAGTCGAGGTAATTTTTTTAATCAAAATGGAAAATTAGTTGCCTCGGTTGTACAGGAAGGGTTGATTCGAGATCGAACGCCTGGGTAATCCTAGCGCAGGTATCCCGTTGGTCTTGGGCTGATACAAATTCGTTTTGCTTACTTCAATCTTCTGTTGTACCTCCGTTTTCGATTCATCTCGGCAATCGCCTTCTCAATTCCTTCTGGGGTTAGTGGATACATGGGGACGACTCTCCGCAACATCGGAATGGTACTGGAGGTCGACCAATAACTTTCCTTCATGGGGTTCATCCAGGCAATTCGTTTGTATTTTTGTGTCAACACTTTCCAACACTCAATGCTTTTATTGCCCAATTCGTAGGGGGCCATATCGGCATCTCCCACAATGAATACGCTGTAGTTTTTATTTTCCGAAGCAATCTTTTCGATGGGAACAAATTGCGTTCTTCGTACATCACTGTAGGCTCCCTTGTAAATGGTATTGTGATAGTAATACGTTTTTAAGTCATGCGCAAAACGAGTTTTCATTTTGGCGAATAATTTTTGGACGGACTTGACGTAAGGACTCATGGACAATCCTCCATTGTCGATCAGTAAAATGACTTGAACCTTGTTGTTGATTTTTTCTCTTTCGTAAGGAAGGAAAATGCCTCCCTGCTTTAGGCCTTCTTTGATGGTGGTGGGAATATCTAAAATGACTTCTGCTGATTCGTCCTCGATTCCTTTTAGGATTGCTAGAGCAGCATCAATATTATCATCTTTCAAAATGGCTTTGGTATCAGCGGGGTAGAACCGTCGATCATTGACCACCTTTCTGGCCATTTTTCCACCACCACTGCCACCCACTCGGATGCCTCCGGCCGCAGCACCATTATTGCCATACGGAGAAATTCCCCCCGAGCCAATCCAATGATTTCCTCCATTGTGTTTTCCTTTTTGTTGGCGGGCAACTGCTTCCATCCGACGGAGCAATTCCTCCATGGAGCTATTGCGGTAGTCAGCCAGTTGATTCAGGTGTTCGGGTCGTCCCGGATCTGTATTGGCATCAGCGGTATCCACTTGATTGGGATCCTCTTTTTCTAAAATGGTTTGGCCATCAATGATCTTTTGGATATCAAAAGAACTGAGGTGGACTTCATCCAAATAGCGATCGATCAATTCTTGAACGCTTGGACTTTGGCCATCTTCCGTTTCCTCTGATTGTTGGCTTCTCCAATCCTGAAATGTTTCGGAGCGCAAAAGGGCACTTTCCAGGCTTTCCCCATTTTTAATTTCGATGGCCAGAAAGTATTCATAGAAAGCAGTGGTAAAGGGACCAAAATCTTTGGGATCATTGGTAATTAGGGCCTTTAGTACGAGATACAAATCGCCCAGGGTATGCACCAAACCTCTCTCCATCGCCTTACGCAATTGTAGCAGCGTACGTACGTCTGCATTGAGCTGATGTTTTTTAAAAATATGTGGTAAGGATGGAAACATAGGCGCTTTGATGCTGAGTTGAACGATGATTAGACTTTGAGATGTGATTTATTGCGTTCCATCATTTTCATATCTGCTTGCGTTTTGACCAAGACGCCCATACCCTCCAATTGGATTAACTTTTCAATCGCTTCATTTTTTTCAAAAGTATTGAGATACTTCAACCAATTGAGGAGTTCTCGAGTACTTGGCGCTCTTTCCAAGCCCAAATGTCTAATCTGATAGAACAATTGAATGGCTTTTTGGACAATTTCCGCACTTGCTTGCGGATAATGCTTATGTACAATTTCCAACATCATTTCTGGGCTGGGGAAAGAGATGTAGTGGTAGATGCAACGTCCTTTAAAAGCCGTAGGCAGTTCTTGCTCCCGATTACTGGTAATGACAATGGCGGGCATGTCTGCTTCGGTGGAGCTAATGGTTCTTCCGGATTCGGGTAGGATAAATTTTCTGTGACTTAAGGCATACAGCAAGTCGTTGGGAAACTCTCTGGGGGCCTTATCAATCTCGTCAATCAACAAAACCGAGTTGGGACGGGAGTAGGCTTTT
>JBCCSR010000161.1:0-8382 GCA_039199865.1 Bacteroidota bacterium | reverse complement strand
GACACTTCTGATGAGTGGATTCGTGAACGTACGGGGATTCAAGAACGAAGATACGCCGAAAAGCACAAGGAATCTTCTTCGACCATGGGCGCAGAGGCGGCCAAAATTGCCATTGAACGGGCCGGCATCACCAACAAAGATGTTGACTTTATCATTTTTGCTACCCTCAGTCCCGATTATTATTTTCCGGGAAATGCAGTGCTCCTCCAGCGGATTTTAGGAATGAATGGGATTGGGGCTTTAGACATCCGAAACCAATGCAGTGGATTTATTTATGGCCTTTCCATTGCCGATCAGTACGTTCGTTCGGGGATGTATAAAAATGTATTGGTGGTGGGGGGAGAGTTTCACTCCTGTGGACTCGATTTTACTACTCGTGGAAGAAATGTAACCGTTATTTTTGGTGACGGTGGGGGAGCAGTTGTGGTACAACCGACTACCGAAGAGGGGAAAGGCGTACTCTCTACTCATTTGCATGCCGATGGCGATTATGCCGAAAAACTAGCTTACATCAATCCTGGTAGCCACGGTGGCGTCCATCTGGGAACCGAAAAGTACGGTTATCCCGATCAGGAGTATGGGGGCATTTTTTTTACTGACAAAATGTTTGAGGAAGGAGATTATTACCCCAATATGGAGGGGCAACAGGTATTCAAAATTGCGGTCCAAAAATTTCCTGAAGTCATTATGGAGGCCTTACAAACCAATGGTTACAGTCCGGCAGACATTGACTTATTGGTGCCCCATCAGGCCAATTTACGGATCAGTCAATTTGTCCAAAGAGTTCTCAAATTAAAAGATGACCAGGTTTGGAACAACATTCAGAAATACGGCAACACCACGGCTGCGTCCATCCCTATTGCGCTTTGTGAAGCCTGGGAAGCAGGGAAAGTAAAAGAGGGGGATCTTGTTTGTTTAGCTGCTTTTGGAAGTGGTTTTACTTGGGGATCTGCGCTGATTCGCTGGTAGGAAGTCACCTGTTTTCAAAATAAATTCGTATATTCCTAATCGTTTACTGGGCAATGCAGTAAGGTGTAGTTTTTAGTTACGCTATTCCATCACTGCACTGCCTTTCACTTCATCAAATAGGATTAGGAAATGAAACTTACTTTTACCCCCAAAGACCTGTTGTCCTTTGCCCTTTTTTTGTTGTTCGCTTGGAATACTTCGGCTCAGGTGCTCATCAACGAATATTCTGCGGCCAATCAAGACGACCATTTCGATAATTTTAATGACAATTCCGATTGGATCGAACTGTACAATGCGGGGTCGAGTAGTGTGTCTTTAGATGGCTATTTTCTTTCCGACAACATCAATGAACTGGACAAATGGCCTTTTCCCAACGGGGTCTCCATTGCTCCGGGAGCCCACTTGCTGCTCTATGCTTCCAATCGCAATTCAACGACCAACACCAGTAATCTTCACACCAATTTTAAAATTACCCAATCCAAACAAGAATACATCGTCCTGGTGGACCCCAGCAATACCATTGTTGATGTCATTCAAATGACGATCCCCAATCAGCGCAACCATTCTCGGGGCAGAATGACCGATGGTAGTAGCGATTGGGGGGTGTTTTTAAACCCAAGTCCCGGTACGAGCAATAGCAATGCAAAAAAGGAATATGCTTCCCGTCCCGTCTTTGATGTCGATCCGGGTTTTTATCAAGGAAGTGTAACTGTCGGGATGTTTAGTCCCAACGATACCGAAATTCGCTACACGACCGACGGGACTGATCCCAGCGGGAATGCTATGATCTACACCGCACCTATTACCCTGAGTAGCACCACGACCATTAAAGCTCGAACGTTTAGTGATGACCCGGACGTACCAGACAGCTTTATGGAAACCAATACTTACTTCATCAATGAACAGCATACCCTGCCCGTGTTCTCCATCTCTTCAGATGATATTGAAAATTTACTTGGAGGAAGTGGAGGTACTCAGCCAATCACTCACTTGGAATATTTTGCGGAAGATCAATCTATGGCATTTGAAATGACCGGACATTTTAGAGGACATGGCAATGACTCCTGGGGTTTGCCCCAACGGGGGATTCGGTTTTATGTCAAAGACTACTATGGCTACGCCAATAAAATTGATTATCCATTATTCCCTACCTCTAGTCGAACCGACTTTGACGTTGTTATTCTCAAGGCCAGCGCCTCCGACAATTATCCGGGCTCTGCTACGCAGTGGGGAAGGCCTAGCTGTCATTTGCGCGATGCTTACGTGCAATCCTTTTCCGATATCAACAATCTAAATTTGGACCCTCGTCGTTATCGCCGCTGTATCATGTACGTCAACGGAGAATACTGGGGCATCTACGAATTGCGCGAACGCATTGATTCGGATTACACCAAATTCTATTACGATCAGGGAGAGAAATGGGTGGATATGCTCGAATATTGGGGAGGTTTGGAAGCGCGCTATGGTGGCCCGGCCGACTGGAATGCTTTGCATGATTTTATGCTCAACAATGATTTATCCATTCCTGCTAATTTTGATTACGTCCGATCAGAACTCGATTTGAGTAGTCTGATTGATTATGTGATCCTCAATACTTTCGTCGTCAATACCGATTGGCTGAATTGGAATACCAAGTGGTGGCGTGGACGTAAAGGAGAGGGTACGAAATGGCGTTACTGCCTTTGGGACATGGACAACATTTTTAATCTGGGACAAAACTTTACGGGGCTATCTACGACGACTTGGCAGTCTGATCCCTGCGATGTAGATAACAATTATGGCAATATTGACAATCCTGAAATTGGACATATTGAAATGTTGGTAGCTTTGTTTGAAAATGAGGAGTTTGTCCACATGTATTTCAACCGTTATGCAGATTTGGCCAGTACGGTCTTTAGTTGTGAAAACATGCTGTCTTATTTGGATGAGATGGTTGCTGAAATTCAACCTGAGATGCAAAGACAAATTGATCGTTGGGGAGGAACCTACAGTGATTGGGAAGAAAATTTGCAGGAGATGCGAGAAGAGATTGAAAATAAATGCATCGTCATTACCGATCAATTGGTGGATTGCTATTCCGATGAGGGCATCATGGGCCCCTATGATTTGGAAGTCAGGGTGGAGCCACCCCTTTCTGGAAAGGTGCAAATCAACTCTGCTCTTGGGGAAAATTATCCTTGGCAAGCGACCTATTTTGGTGGCATTGATATTGGCTTGACGGCACTTCCCGAGACGGGTTGGCAATTTGCCTATTGGGAGGTCGCCAACAATGTTTTTGGTCCCAATCAGTTTGCCGCCGCAATCAATATGAGTATGGCCATGAATGATACCATTACGGCGCATTTCACGGGAGGTTGTACTGCCGATCCTCAGTTGACTGGTCCCGAATTGATGTGCGAAGGAGAAACGGTAGTCTTGCAAGCTGGACTGGGCTTTTCCACTTATTTGTGGTCCGATCAATCGACGGATGATCATTTGGAAATTACCATGCCGGGTGTCTACAGTGTGACGGTAGTTGACGACAATGGCTGCCCAGGCTTCGGAGAATGGACGGTCAATGCCCATCTGAGTCCGCTTTTGAGTATCGAAGGTAGTCCTAGTTTTTGTAGTGGAGGGACGGCCCTTTTGGACGCAGGTCCCGGTTTTGTCAACTACTTGTGGTCCAATAATGCCAATAGTCAGACGATAGCACCAAGTTTGGGAGGAACTTACACCGTTACCGTAACGGATGAATTTGGTTGTACCAAGCAGAGTAGTGTGGAGGTGATTGAAATTGATGAAGTGGCAGTGAGTATCAGTGGAGTGACGCTTCTTTGTGAAGGCGCTACGGGCAGTTTAAACGCCGGGGCGGGTTTTGCCACCTATCAATGGTCAACTGGTGGGCAAAGCCAATTGCTCAATATTGGTGGGCCCGGAACTTACACTGTTACCGTAACCGATATGTTGGGCTGTACGGGAACTGATCAGCTATCGGTCCAAGCCCTTCCCGCCATCAACACCGAAGAAATGCTGGATTTGTGCTATGGCGATGCGTACAATGGGACGGCTTATTTTAGTAGTACCAGTATTACCGAGCAATACGTCAGTTATCAGGGTTGTGATAGTACGCATTTGATTTATCTCGAAGTTGCACCGGACTTACTGATTGACTTTAATTCCAGTAGTGGTTGTGGATTGTTGGGGACGATTCAGGCAGAAGTTCAAGGTGGAAATGGCAATTATTCTTATCAATGGAGTACGGGATCGACCGGGGACCAAATCGTCAATTTGCCCAATGGCAATTACCAGCTTACGGTGACAGATCAGGCGGGCTGCTCGCAAATCGCAAGCGAGACGATTGTTTTAGAACCCGGAATCGTAATCGACTTTGATACGGAGACGGTAACTTGTGCTGGCATGATGGATGGTTGGATTGATTTGGAAATATTGGCCGGGACGCCTCCCTACAACATCGATTGGAGCAACGGGGCAAGTGGCAACTATTTAGAAAATTTGGCGGCAGGAATTTATACCGTTGCCATCAGCGATGCCGAAGGTTGTAATCTGACAACCTCCATTGTCATCGCTGAGCCCGAAACATTTTCTGTAGATATTGAAACTACCTTGGCGAGTGGGGGAAATGATGGAACCGCAACTGCTGTGGCAGACGGAGGGACTGCTCCTTACACTTATCAATGGAATACCGGAGCGCAAAGTGTGTTCATCACGGACTTGGTACCCGCAACTTACACCGTTACCGTTACGGATGCCAACGGTTGTACTACTGTTGATGAGGCCATCGTCAGCCTGACCTCAACGGAGGAAATTGCCCTTCTGAACGATTTATCCATTCTGCCCAATCCCGCGGATGAGTACCTGATGGTGGAAATGAACCTTCGTCAAAGTACAGAAGTACAATTGCGAATGATGGATATTTCTGGAAAAGTTGTCAGAATGGCTGAACAAAATGGAACATTAATTTATTTCAATGTAGATGTTCGCAATCTGCCCGCTGGAACTTATATTTTGCTAGCAGATTTGGCGGAACATCGTTTGGTAAGACGCATTGTGATTCATCACTAGGTAGACTAGTGTCACAAGTACTTGGTGGATGGCAGTGCATTAAGGGTGAACCATCAATTCACTCCCATTATTTCTGGGGTATTTATTGTTCATTGCTTACCGATCCGTCCCTCTTGTTTTTTGGGGCAAAAATTAATGTTTCAATTAAAAATTAGATCCATTTATGGGCACAGATTCCAAAAGCATTCATCAGTTTACCGTCAATGACGTCAAAGGACAAGCCGTAGATTTGTCAAAATACAAAGACAAGGTCTGTTTGATTGTTAACACGGCTTCCAAATGTGGATTTACACCGCAGTTGACAGCAATGACCGATTTGTATCGCGAATTTCGAGAAGAAGGCTTCGAGATCTTGGCTTTTCCTTCCAATGATTTTGCGGGACAAGAACCCCTGGAGGGCGAAGCACTTGAGCAGTTTTGTACCTTGAACTATGAGGCCGAATATTCCATTTTTGAAAAGACGCATGTCAAAGGCTCAGAAGCCAGTCAATTGTTTCAATTTTTATCGGACAAAACTCAGAATGGCAAAGTGTCTTCCAAGCCCAAGTGGAATTTTCACAAATACTTAGTTGATAAAAATGGGGAAGTCGTAGACTTCTTCTACAGCATCACCAGCCCAACCTCTAGCCGCATCAAACGCGCCATCCGCAAACTGCTCTAAGATGACACAGGTGAAAGTGGATATCTTGGCGATTGGCGTTCATCCAGATGATGTCGAACTCAGTTGTTGTGGAACCTTACTACAGCATATTGCGAATGGAAAAACAGTAGGACTGCTCGACTTGACTCAGGGGGAGTTGGGCACCCGAGGCAGTGCGCCACTGCGATTCAAAGAAGCTGCAGCCTCTGCCCAAATCATGGGAGCGGTTTTTCGTGAAAACCTAGGAATGGCCGACGGGTTTTTTAAAAACACCACCGAAAACAAATTAAAAATTGTAGAGGTCATTCGTCGCTGTCAGCCTGAAATTGTATTGGCCAATGCCCTTCGCGACCGCCATCCCGATCATGGTCGGGCGGCCACCATGACCGCTGAAGCCTGCTTTTTGGCGGGTCTGGTAAAAGTAGAGACTCATCACGATGGTCAATTGCAGGAACGTTGGCGACCCAAAGCAGTTTATCATTACATTCAAGACCATAATCTGGAACCCGATTTCGTAGTCGATATTAGTGATAGTATCGACAAAAAAATGGATTGCATTCTCGCTTTCGCCTCTCAATTTTACGATCCCAATTCCAAAGAGTTGGACTCGCCAATTTCTGGAAAGGGTTTTCTCGAATTTATCCGATCAAAGAATCAGGTGATGGGGCGAGCGGCGGGCTTTGATTATGCGGAAGGCTTCAACGTGAGCCGAACGATTGGGCTTAGCAACTTGTTTGATTTGTCTTAAGTCAACATGATTTTTGTACCAAAGGATAGAAAATAAAATCCCCAAGTCCTACCGGTTAAGACTTAGGGGGATTTTGATTAAAGGCTCATCCCTAAAATTAGGGCGTTTGAAAATTACAACTCTTTGTCTGCACTTTTTGAAAAAATAGCTCGCCAAGTGCAGCTGACTTATCTCTTTAATTATCTAAACTTTGCCATTCATTATTCGCTTCATTGTCTACTATCAACACTTCAAAGATGAACAGAATTTGAGGAAAAAAGAATTACATTTTCCCTGATTTTTCATATTGCGAATCGGGCTGTACTTTGGGCGTAATAGCCCAATAAAAAACGCTCTACCCGGTAAAAGAGTAGAGCGTCAACATTCAATTAGGTAATTTACTCTGGGTAATTATCTGAGTAAGACTACCTTCTGGATTTGTTTATTTTTTGTTGTTTTGAGTGCTAAGTAGTAAATACCCGCTGGATGGTTGTCGAGATCTAAGTCGTGATTCTGTTGACCAGATGCTTGGGCAGTAAATTGCCACGCTTGCAACACTAAGCCCTCTGACGAAAACAATTGCAATTGAACGTCTTGTATTTCCTCCAAACGATAGGCAATATTCATCTGTCCATAACTAGGATTGGGAGTGACTGCTAGTTCTTGGCTCAACGGATCGGAGGCAGGAGGAAGAACACCAAGTTTCTTGCCGATGATGGCTTTATCAATTTTATTGCAGCAAGTGAATAAGTTGGCGTCTGCAATGCTCCCGTCGCCATTGGGAGATACGCTGACCTGCTCACTGTCAATATAAATCAAGAGCGCTCCATCATCGGATATCAAACTTTCGGCATACGCATTGGGCTCAACTAGGTTGGGAATCAGGGATACTCCACAGCTACCATCACTTAGTGCAATGCTGTTATTGGAAAAGTCCAATTCCCAAAAGACACTGTAGGAGTTGAATTCCCCTCCTCCCGCATCGAGATTGACATTGAGCATATGTACCGTCTTGGGGCATTGGTGCGACAACTCATAACCATAAAGCGGAAATTGGTATTCGTCATTTCCAATTGAACTGGCCACGGGAGTAAATTGATAGCCCGGGCAATCGCAGGCATAGTCAAAATTGATGTACATAATGATTTTATCGATGATGATAAAGTCTAAAGTACTGGATCGGAAGCCAAAATTTTCTGCTTGCACGACTATTAGCGTTGGACCATCGCCAGAGTAAAAACTGCCTTGATGGGGAGGAGCATTGTTGTTGGTAAAGTTTTTGGCATTGTTGCCCAGATCAAGGGTGCTGATGCGATAATTGTCAGCTTTGTTGATCAGTGCCCAGTTTAATGTAAATTGCCCCTGACTACGATAAGTGAGTCGAGCATCTGGTGTTGCCCAGTTGGAATCGTAGGGCAAATCGCTGACCGCTTTATCCATAAAATGATGAATATCACTAAGAGAAACCTGAATATCATCTCCGTACACATCGTGTATAATCTGTATGGCTCCCATGTAGTCATCAGGAGCTGAATTGAGGTTGAGCTGTCCAAAACAGTGGGTAGTCCAAGCCCAAAGTGGTAGTAAGAGCAATAGTATTGCCTTTGTTTTCTTTTGAACTTTCATGAGTGTCAAATGAGTTTGTTAGTTTTTTAGATAATGGATTAAGTTATATAATTTTCCTCTCTTTAAAGAACAAAACCCCTAAACTAAGCCATGATTTTTCCAGGATCAACTGTTTTACAACTATTTGATAATTGTTGAGTGTGGAAGGCTTTCATCGGGTGATAAAAATCACTGTTCAGTCAAGAGGATTTATAGCGTAATGAATGGCCATGATTTTAATCTAGTACTTCCAAGACAGATCGCTTTTGACCGCCTATGTTTATCCGCACTATCTACCAAATTTGATAATGGAAGTACTCATTGTCAGCCCGCCAGACGGGGGCGGATTGGTTCCTCCTTTAATTTGTTTCATTTGTTC
>JBCCSR010000160.1:0-8399 GCA_039199865.1 Bacteroidota bacterium | reverse complement strand
GATTCAATAGATTTAGTTTCTAGCAAAATAATCGCCAATTATTACGGACAAAATGGACAATAGCAAACTGATTAGCCTCCTCCGAACATTTAGCACCAAAGAAATCAGAGAATTCAAGGATTACGTCGCCTCTCCGTTTTTCAACAAAAACCAGGAACTGGTCCTTTTTTATGAGCAGTTGCGGAAGCTCGCCCCCAAGTTTCCCCTGAAAAAAATCAAAAGAGAAGTGATTTATCAGACTGTTTTTCCCAAACAACCGTACGACGAAAAGCACCTCAATTATCTGATGAGTTTCCTCCTCAAATTGGCAGAGCAATACATTGGCTACCAACAATACAGCCAGCAAAACATTCTCAAGAATCAACACATCTTACAGTCCTGTATCGAACGGGATCTGGAAAAACATTATCAAAACATCTACAATAAAGCCCAAGCAGCGTTAGAAAAACTCCCCTACCGCGATCACGATTTTTACTTCCAACAATATCTACTGGCCGCCATTGGCAATCGGCACTTTAAGAAAAAACGGATTCGCAAGTTTGATCCTCATTTGCAGGAAACAGCCGATTATTTCGATTGGTATTACCTCTCCAACAAACTCAAACTCAGCTGTGAGATGCTCGATCGGCAAAAGTTTCTCTCTGCCAATTACCAACAGAGTTTGATGGAAGAAATCGATCAATTCCTCACCCTTCATCCCATTGATAATATCCCCCCCATTGCCATTTATTATTGCATTTTTCAAATGCTGACCAAAGAAGATGGCAGCCCGTATTTCAACCAGCTAAAAGGCTTACTCGACCAACATTTTCACCACTTCCAGAAAGAAGAAATGATGGAGATGTATCTCTATGCCATCAATTTTTGTATTCGTAAGATTCGGGAGAAGAAAGAACATTATGTAGAAGAAACCCTCAATCTCTATCTCAAAACCATTGAAGATGGATTGCTTTTCGAAAATAGTTTGCTCTCTCCCTGGACCTACAAAAATGTGGTAAAACTGGGCTTACGCCTCCAACGTTTTGATTGGACAGAAACCTTTATCCTCAAATACAATCCATACATCAAAGAAGATTTTCGCTCCAATTCCTTACATCTCAACTTGGCAGATTTATTTTATTATAAAAAAGATTATGACCAAGCCCTGTCCAATTTAAACAAGGTGGCCCTTTCCGACGTTTTTTACACCCTACAGGCAAAAGTCATGCTGCTCAAGATCTATTACGAAACCAAAGAGGAAGAGGCATTGTATTCCCTGATTGCCTCCTTTCGCATTTTCCTCAAGCGCAATAAGCTCATCTCAAATAATGTTCGAAAAACCTATCACAACTTCAATCATTTGTTGCATCAACTGCTCAAGGAAAACAAATTGGAGGAAACCCGCCAACTGATCATCAACACCCAATTACTGACGGATCGGCAATGGCTACTCGACGTCTGTCAGCAAAGAATGCTGGCCGCCAATCTTAGCGATTGACGGAACGCAGTAATGGCCGATCGTTTTCAAAATCGTAGAGGGTCAAGTTGCGCAACTGATAATGCGCCAGCCAATACGCACGGAGTGCCGACATGTAGCTGCGTCGCGACTCATTCTGTTCGCGCAAAGCCAAGTTGAGTTCGGTAATGCCAATTTTACCGATAAGGTATCTTTTTCGCGTGATTTCCTCTCGTTTTTCAGAGGCCTTGAATGCCCGTAAAGACAGACCTACTTGGCGGCGCACCAAGTCAAACTGTTTGACCCGCAAAAGAATCTCCTGCTCAAAAGCAATGCGCTCTTGTTCGATGGTCATGCGTTCGAGCTCGAGATTCGAACGCGCTACTTCGGTACGCGCTTTCGCTTTTCCCCAATCGGCAATGGGAAATTCAATGCCAAAAACCAACTGCTCTTGATCTACAGGATTAGAATAGGCATCTGCCAAAGTATTGGCAGTTTGGGATAGACCAAAACGACCAAAAAGATTGAAATTACGGCCATTGTCTCCTTTGGCCCGAGCAATTTCTTGCTCGGCTTCTTTAATCCGACGATGAAATTCGATGGTTTTGCTTCGATGAGCATTGGCATATCGCAAGGCCGTACTGGCGTCGACCTCAAATTCAGGGATATCCGTTGGAGCAGTGAGATCAAAATCTACCGCTTTAGAAATCCCCAAAAAATTGCGCAATCCTTCGCTAGCTGTTTGGAGGTTGAGCATGGCTTGAGAGAGGGCAGCATCGGCCGTCATGGCGCTTAGCTCAATTTGTAGGAGTTCTGTCTCCGCAATTCTTCCAACACTGTATCTTCCTTTTGAAATGGCAAACAAAGTATCGGCATTGGCTTTATCTCTTTGGGCGGCATCCAGGCTAATTTGCGCATTAAAAACGTCAAAGAAAAAAACAGCGGCATCATAAGCAATCTGTTCCAACTCTTCCGAGTATTCTCGCTGTGCCTCTTGGTAACGGAGTGGCTGAATGAGCTTATCCCATTTGAGTCGATTAAAGCCGAAAAAAGGTTGATTGAAACCCAAGACAATGGGCGCAGAAAGGTAGGAAGTACTGGCGGGATTGTTGTCGGTCTTGAATTGATCCAAGCGTTCCAAATCGGTTTGGGCAAAGATATTTCCACCGGTTAAGGCGATGTTTTGCGACAAGCGAAAACCAATGTTATTGCTCATAAAAGCACTTTCGATAAATTGTTGGGTTCCATCTGGTAGGGTGATTTCCCGAATGCTGCGATTCAAATTCGGCAAGGTCGCTACCAAGTCAATATCTGGTTTGTAATTGGCCAAAAAAGACTGATAAAACCAGTAATTATTGGTAAGCTTGGTTTCGGATATTTGTACTCCCGGCGCCTCGCTCTGAGCAGTCGCAATCAAATCAGTCAAGGCAAAATAGAGGGTTTCTTTTTGTTCTTGAGCAGGGAGTAAAGCCGTGACCGAGAGCAAAATTGTGAGAAAAAAAATTCGTCTTACTACTTTCATTGTTGCTTTTGTGGTGGAGAATAGGGGTATTAGATTAGAGAACTTAGCTTGGAGCATTCATCAATCCGAACGCAGGGCTTTGATGGGATCTTGCAAGGCCGCTTTTCGAGCGGGAAATAAGCCAAAAATCAACCCCACTGAAGCCGCTACCCCAAAGGATAAAACAATCGACCAGGAGGAGACGATGGTGGGAATATCCGCTGAAGAGGCAATGGCTTCCGCGGCAGAAATGCCCAGAAAAATACCGATGATGCCACCAATTAAACTGATGAAAACCGCTTCAAACAAAAACTGAAAAACAATATCTTGACGGTGAGCTCCTAAAGATCGCCGAACCCCAATTTCTTTGATGCGCTCCAAGACGGAAGCCAACATAATGTTCATAATACCAATACCACCAACCAATAGGGAAATGCCCGCGATGACGGCCAAAACAAGATTAAAGGTCTCTTGGGTTTTTTGTTGTTGCTGTAAAAGCAACTCGGGCACTTCAATTTCGTAATCAATGACCTCTTGATGACGGCGCTTAAGCATGCGCCCAACAAGATCTGCACTAGACTGCAAGGTTCCAGAATCTTTTACTCGAAGTACCAGGCGATCCAGTTGATGATAATTTTCCACCACAATTCCAGTAGATTCTTCATCGTCAAAATCCGATTCATCTGCCAAATCTGCGGAACTCACGTAGGCACGGTTTTTAAAGCGCAATAATGCCGTAGAGATGGGGACATAAACATCAGAATTGTAATCCCGGATGCCCAAATTACTCAAGCTCTCTTTCGACGCAATCCGTTTTTCCAATACCCCAATAATCGTCAACCAAGTCTTTCCGCATTTGATTTTTTTACCAATGGGATCTTCCTCGTTGAAAAATTTATTTTGAATGGTCTTTCCAATAATACAAACTGGTTTTCCCCCTTCCATATGCAACTGATGAAAGTATCGCCCCTTCCCCAATCGAAGATTGTTTAATTGAAAAAAAGCATTGGTGGCGCCAACACATTTTGCCCGGATGAGTTTGCCCGATTGAATAATTGGAGTGCTCAATACAATCTCAGGACTAAGGGCTTCAATGGTAGGAACAATTTGCTGAATGGACTGAACATCTTCGATGGTCAGCCCTGGAGACCACGGGCGCTGTCCACCTTGTCCGGCATTGGCACTGACCTCTTCCTCTTCACCGGTGGGCACCACAGATTTGATGACAATATTATTGGTCCCGATTAGTTTCATCTGTTCGAGAATGGATTGTTTGGCTCCATTGCCAATCGCCAACATGGCAATGACTGCGGCAACACCGAAAATGATACCCAATGCTGTTAGAAAGGCCCGTAGTTTGTTGGAAAACACCCCTTCCAATGCCAATATAAAATTGAAGATTACGCGCTGCATAATTTAGTGGTTAAACGAAGTAAGGGGCAATGAGTAGCCTCCATTGTAGTGCTCCGCTGCTGATGGTTTGATCAATTGAAAATAATGACACGTCCGCCCGTACTTTTACGATCATCGGGAAGATTCTCGTCTTTTACCCGCTTCATTTTCTCTAGCATTTGAGCTTGTCGTCTTTTCCTGTCTTCCTCTTGTTTGCGGCGTATTTCTTCTTTGATTTTTTCATCGAGCGGGATAAAGGCAATCTCCCTTTCATCATCCGGACCAGAAAAATGAATTTCATCCCCCTCTGCCAAACCGTGTTCAACGATAATCTCATTCTCGTTGGATACTCCGGTAATCACTTCTTGTTTGACGACTTGACCTTCCTGCGTTTTGTAAACGAATGCCAAGGTATCACTGTAGAGCGCTTCCAGAGGAATCGACAAGACATCATCGTAGCGCTCCGTGACAATTTCATTACCCGTCGTCATTGCGGGACGAAGAATGGAGTCGACCTCATTGACTTGAATGGTTACTTCAAATACCTTAGAATCGTAATTTTTGAGGGTCTCACCAATATTAGCCACCTTAATTACGGTTCCACTGTATACTTCGTCCGGGAAAGCATCTACTTTTATGGTCACATCTTGTCCTTTCTTTACTTTACTGATATCGACTTCGTTCACAAAAGTTTTGGATACCATATCGCTCAAGTCTGGCAACTCCGCTACGACGGGATCCCAGGTGCTAATTTGAGAACCAGGCCCCACTTTTCCATCCCAACTCCTAGCATATATGACCATTCCGTCTTTAGGAGCTTTGATGATAAAGTCTTGCGCCAGTTTGTTGAAGCGATCGAATTTGATTTGATTTTGTTTGAGGGAAGAGAGAATCTCAGAAATCTTAGCTGCTGATTTTTCTTGACTAAGGGAATACTTACTGATCAATTGTTTGTAATCTCTCTCACTTCGCTGCAAGTCAATTTGGGCCTGTTGAATGACCATCTGGGGCTCGTACTTGCTCTGTTCTACGGAAAGCAACTTTTCTTCTTTGGCAAATCTGAGGTTAACAATCTCATCCCGAATGCCTCGCAATTCAATGGTAGTATCAATTTTAGCTTGCTCCAGTTGCGTTTCAATTTTTTCGATTTCCGTTTGGGTTTCCTTTAGTTTGGTATCCAATTCTGACTTATCGAGTTGAGCAACATAATCTCCCTTTTTCACCACGGTCCCTTCCGCAACCATATCCGAGATGGTGGTTTGGTAAATGCGAGCAGAACGCATGCCCTGGGGCCCACGTATTTTTTCCGAGCGCTTGGCTTTGAGTTCTCCAGTAGCGGTCACTTTGACCACAAAAGCGCCCTTCTTTACTATCGTTTTAACGCTTACCTGTGCGCCAATTTCCGTTTTCTGATTCGCAAAATAAAAATAAGCAACAGCGGCCAATAAGAGCAGTACAGCAGGTAGTACAATTTTGGTTGAAGACATATGGTTGCGTGGGTTTTAGTTCTCTTTGATTGAACAGATGCACTCTCAAAATAGATAAATTCAAGTCGGTGGTCAGATATTCCTGAGTACATTAACGTCTCTTTAACATATAACGCTAAAAGAACGCTAAGCCACATTTATTCACTAAACTTTAGCTACCGCCTTGATAATTAATGTTATTGAAAACGACCATTTTAATCTTTGAGGGTTGCACTGTGGGTCTTTTTTCTTCCCACTTTTCCCTAGTCTTTTCCATAAAAACCAATAGCCCCGAGATGGAGCTATTGGTCAAAGTATTTTGTAAACAAAAAAATAATAGACTAAACAATTACTTTACAATCACTACTTGTTGAGTGGTGTAAAAGTTGCCACTAGATATTTTTACCAGATAAGTTCCTCCATAGACGACTTGGGTATCGAAATAAGCGATGGTACTGCCTTTTTCAATTACTGTAACATCTACGACTTGTCCATTCAAACCAATTAAGTCAACTTGAAAATCTGTTTTCGCCAAATCATTGATTTGAACGGCAATTAAATCTGCCGTTGGATTGGGAAAGACCGTAATATTCATTTGATGAAATTCAACTTGGGAGATACTGGTAAGGTCCGTATAAACCGTTGTCGGTTGATCCACATTATTGACTTGTCTGTTTTGAGCTACCCCATAAAAAGTAGGACCAACCGCGTAGGGATAAGCAGAATTCCAATTTTCATCAACAGTAGCAAAGTAGGCATAAGTGCCTTCGGGGTATTCGGGGGTGACACAAAAACGACCATTGTGGACGTCCAAGTAGTCCTCCTCCCCTGGATGAGCCAACCATTCATAATCTTCTCTAAAATAACCCAAAAATAAGGTCTGGGTGCCCCCTCCGGCATTGATCACTAAGTCCACATCGGGTCCGTTAGGACGAGTGGTGATATCTTTTAATTGGTACCCCGATTTTATTCTGACAATGCCTCCGGTCCCATCTACATTTTTGTATCCATAAGCACCGTAAATGGGAAAGCCATCGTAGGCGAAGCCAATCAGCGGAGAATGTTGGGTATCGTCGATGGCATACAAGCCATCCGCATCATACAAATTGCAAATGTCAGACACCACTTGTAAATCCAATTTGAAAGCAGACGGATTTTGATGATGATGATAATTGCCCATGGCTGGATGCGCTTTGGAGCAATCAAAACCCTCCCGCTCGGCTGGAACCGCATCTCGATTCCAATCTTGAGCAGCCATGGGACCACCAGGACAGGGAGAAAAAAGTCCGGGAGGCCCCCCACACATCGCATTGTCTTGAGCACTCCAGGCAACTCCATCCCGATAATCGAAAAGTGCTACCCCATTGATAAAAATACCAATGTTCCCTGGATTCGTAGGCGTTGGCGTTCCCATATTTTGCTGTGGAAATAAAGGAATTTTGAAAATGGCATCCTGACTCTCCGCGAAGGAAGGATTGCCATCCAAAAAAGGCCCCGTTGGATAAGCGGGTATTCCATTGGTATGAATAAATGCGTGGTCTGAGGAATATTCTACTTTTTGGCAATTGTAAAGGATTCCATTATCAATGGGCATGGAATTGCCTTCTACGTAATAGCTACCTGTTTCCGTAGTATTTTGTAACCAGGAAGTAATGGCTGGACTGAGTTGAGCAGAAGCCGAATGGGCAACCGCAAATAGTGGTAATAAAAGCAAGTACTTTTTCATGTTGTCTGGTGGTTTCTTTTTTATTAATAATCGGTTTTTGCGTCTTCTTTTGCTTTAGACAAGCCGTCCTTCAAAATCCTTCGCTCGCTTGTAAAATTTCTTTAGGAAATTTATTGTCTGGGGCAAAAACAAAGGACGGATCGTTTAATGTGAGTAAAAAAGCGATCAAATCTACCTGCTCCCGATCACTCAAAGCTGGCATTGCCTGTAAAGCGTTAGGCAAATTGGGCTGCCCCTGAACAGCCTCGGCATAATGTTGAAGGACTTGCTTCAACTTCCGAAAACGTCCATCGTGCATGTAGGGATAAGTAAAACTCAAATTCCTCAATGAAGGAATCTTAAACAAAAGGCTGTCCGAGGACTGTAGTGTAATGGCCTCTTTGCCATAGTCGTTCAAAGTGCTATCTACCGAAAGTCCATTGGACGCAAAGCGATAATTGGAAAAAAGGGGTTCGGTATGACAAGCATTACAATGTTTTTGAAACAAAGCGTAGCCTGTGGCCTGTGGTTCGGTAAATTGAGCAAGGCCGCTCTTTACTTTATCATAGGTAGAATTGGCAGATACGAGGGTCAACTGAAATTGAGCCAGGGCTTTGAGTACAGCTACCCCAGTCACGGTGGCATCTCCGAAAGCCTGTTGAAATAGTGGAGGATAAAGGGCCTTCTTTTGTAATTTTTTGACCACATGTGCCATGCTCTCCCCCATCTCTTTGGGATGACTGATGGGGGCCAAAGATTGCATGTCTAAATGGTTAATGGCGCCATCCCACATAAAAGTGCTTTGCCATGCTAAGTTGAACAAGGCAGGCGCATTCCGTTGTCCAATTTCATCATTGATGCCATGGCTCAAATCATGATCAGTATGGGCAAAAGCATGAT